>CANPXQ010000078.1 GCA_947586295.1 uncultured Bacilli bacterium | reverse complement strand
GCGCGTCCGTCTTTCTATCTAGATTCTCGAGTAACACTAACAGAAGGTGATGGTAGTAAAACTAATCCATATAAATTGAGTTTAACTGTATTAGAACAATAAAAATAAAATTTAATAAATTGAAGGTAGGTTATCGCCTGTCTACGCGCCTTTACGGTGCGAGGCAGGCGGGGCTTTATTTTAAGGAAGTGATGAACTATAATTTAATACCAACTTTTTCAACTTAGGAAGTATTCTTTTTTTCAGGGTAAGCTTGTGGATAAATTTCGCGCGATTCTAACAATGGCAACAATGCGTTCAATGTGAATCCTAACGGTAACGTGAACAACAACAATGTCGATAATGCTGAAAATGCTGCCTCTGCGCGTCCAAAGACCTTTATTATATTCTAGAAATTATAAGATTAAGGTTTTATAGTGAATGAGATAAAGGACAAAGCTTATCCTTAGCATTGCGCTTAAAGAAAAAATATGGACGGAAAGTTATACGTAACTTTCCTAACAGCCATATTATAAGATGTTGAAGGAGTAAGTAATGAAAAATTATAGTTTAACTTTATATAAAACAGGAAAATTTTATAATGTATATAATGATGATGGAATTATTATTCATTATTTATTAGGTTATAAATATTTAGAATATAAAAAAAGTGCTGGTTTTCCTGAAAGTGCATTAAATAAAGTAAAAGGGGTTTTAGAAAGTAAAAAAATAAGTTATGAAATATATGATAAATTAACTAAAATATCTGAATATAAAGGTATAAATAAAAATTATAATATTATTTTAAAAAAAGCTTTAGAAAATTTAGAAATAGAAAAAAGAATAATAAGATTAAAAGATAAAATAGATGAATATGATACAAAAGAATTAGAAAAATTATTAGAGGTAATTGAAAATGGAAACTTCTAATAAATTTTTAATATTAGAAAATATTAAAAAATTTATTTTAGGTTTGGAAAAAATAATTATTACTTTTCCGAAAAAAGATATTATAAATAGAAATATGATATATAATGATTCTTTAAAGGTGTTAGAGTTAGTTATAAAAGCTAATTATGAAAAAGATTATCAAACTAAACATAATTATCAAATAGCGGCTTTAGCTAAAATAAATAAAATAGATTTTTATTTAGAAAGAGCTTATAAATTAAAATATTTAAGTGAGAAACAATGTTTATCTAAAAGTAAAGAATTAATGGCTATTCATAAAATGATTTATAGTTGGTGGAGTAATGAAAGCTAATTTTCAAGATGTAATAGCTATTTATGAAAAAGAAATAAGTAAAAATCTTAAAAATAAAAAGAGAGTATATAACTTTGAAATTAATAAAATGCAAAATATAAGTAATATAATGGATATGTTACAAAATAATGATATAGGACATAATAAATATAATATCTTTTTAATATATGAACCTAAAATGCGTTTAGTAATGAGTTTAACAGTAAAAGATAAAATAATTAATCATTATTTAACTAGGCATATTTTAGAACCTAAATTAACTAAATATTTAGATCCTCGTAATATAGCAACAAGAAAAGATATGGGAACGAGTTTAGGAATTAAATTGATTAAAAAATATTTAGTTAATTTAAAAAATAAATATTCCCAATTTTATATTTTAAAAATAGATATAAAAAAATATTTTTATAATATTGATCATAATATTTTAAAAAATATTTTAAATTTAAAATTAAATAAAGATGAATTTGAATTAATAAAGAAAGTAATAGATAGTACTAATAATAGTTATATAAATGCTAGAATAAAGCAATATATAAATAAATATCATATAGATATACCTATATATAGTTATGGCAAAGGTTTACCAATAGGGAATATGACTAGTCAATTTCTATCTATATTTTATTTATATAAATTAGATCATTATATTGTACATAATCTAAAATTAAAATATTATGTCCGTTATATGGATGATTTTGTTATTATGCATAATGATTTAAATTATCTCAAGGAATGTCAAAAAATTATTGCTGAAAAATTAAAAAAGGAATACTTATTAGATATAAATGAAAAGAAGACATATATTTCTAATAGTCAAAAAGGTTTTACTTTTTTAGGTTATACATATAAAGTAATTCATAATAAAGTAATAATTAAAGTAGCCAGAAGTAATAGGGAAAAGGTAAAGAAAAAATTAAAAGAAAAAAGGTATGAAGTAGAAAAAAATATAATCAATTATAATAAAATATTTAGTAGCATTATGAATTATAGTTATAGCTATAAATATGGTAAAGAAAAAATTATAAACATGATAGATAGGTATTTTTATTATGAAAAATAGATATATGTTTTATAAAAAACTATATCCCTATTATGTTATTGTATTTATTAAAAATAATAAATATAGAACAATGGGTATAGATAAATTATTAATTAAATATTTAAAAAATAAAGATATAAATTATATTATTATAGATTATAAAAATAATATAGTTAATAAAACATATCAAAATAATAAATATAAAAAATATATTATAAAGGAATTTTTATATTATTTAGTGAATGAAAAATACAAAAATACACAAAAAAATGTTGAAAAGTGTTAAAATATGATGTAAAATACACACTAAATGGCAAAAAAGTGTGTATTTTTTAATTAATTAATGATATATTATATAAAGGAGAGTGATAAAATGAAACCATATAAAGCAAATATGTTACCATTTTCGTACAAACTTGATAAAGATACAATAAAGCTTCTAGGGGAAGCAAATGATAAATATGGACAATATAAGTCATTATTAAAAGTGTTTAAATTTGATCAAAAGTATTTTTTGGATTCTTTAGTCTTGGGGGAAAGTATTAGGTCTTCAAGAATTGAAGGGACACAAATATCTCAAGATGATATGTATTATATTGATTATCAAAAACCGGATGACAACATTCAAGAAGTTAGAAATTTAAAGCAAATGTTAGAATATGCTAATGAAAAATTAAAAAACGAAAAGTTTAGTGTTAGTATGATTAATTCGATGCATAAAATATTATTGTCAAATGTTAGGGGAAAAGACAAATCCCCTGGTGAAATTAGAACAATTCAAAATTATATTGGCCCTCGTAACCTTGGAAAAGAAGGAGCTACATTTGTACCTCCTATTCCAGAAGAGGTACCGGAATTGCTTGATAATTTAATAGAATATATGAACAATTTGTATGATGAAGAAGCTTTTATTAAAGTTGCTATTTCACATATTCAATTTGAATCCATACATCCTTATAAAGATGGTAATGGTAGAATGGGTAGAGCATTAATATCACTGCAACTTGCAAAATTAAAAGATGACGAGCCAATACTATTTTTATCAGAAATTATAGAACTATATAAGGCTAATTATTATAATGCTCTTAATGAATGTCGCAAAGGAAATATCGAGGGGTTTATTAGATTCTTTTTACAATGCGTAATTGATCAATGTACACGAAATATTGGTAGAATTGAAAAAATTAATAAAGTTTATGATGAAGATGAAAAAATAATAAAACAAAATATAAATGGAAGTATTGTGCTTAAAATGCATCCTATAATGGTTAAAAAAATAGTATTTACGGCCGGGGATATGGCAAAAGAACTTGGTGTTCATACTAATTCAATTATTAAAGTATTAAATAAACTAATCGAGCTTAATATAGTTATTAAAGAAAAAAAAGATAAAACAAAAAAGATAACATATAGATATATTAGAGTATATGATACCTTTGTTGAACAGTTGTAAAAATAGAAACACATTTACAAAATTTGACAAAATAAGATAAATAGAGTATAATTATTTATATATAACGGGGGTTGGTATAATGAAAATATATAGATATATGCCTATTGTAAGTACGAATGAATATAGTGAAGCAAGTAATTTGAAAAAGGGGATAGTTGCTCCTTCTAGTGAGTACTTTAAATATCAAAAAAATCCACGCCAAAATTTGAATTCCTTTACTAATGAGTTTGCTATTAGTAAGTATTTTTATGCCAGTTTATATGATACCTTAAACTTCCAAAATAATATTTATAGATATTTGATAAATCAAGGGAATGAATGTAATAGTTTAATTTGGGAAGTAGATTTACCTGATGAAATAATCAAAAAATATATTGGAATTGGGTATTATAATATAAATGAACGAAAAATTGAATTTAAAATACCATATCATATATTGGCTTCTTATTTAGGTATTAGTTTAACTGAAGAATATATTAGTATATTAAAAATATTAGAAAGGGCGTATAAATATAATTATTTAAGTGAAATAGATCGTCAAAAGTTATTAGAATTAGGTTTTGATTATGAAAAATATTCTCTAAGAATGTTATATCAATATTTGTGTTTTAATATTTTTATGCCAACCAAAATATTGGAAAAAAGTACTAATTTACCGATAAACGATTATTTAAATATTTGTGCGAAAGTTGGTTATCAACATAAAAGTAGTAGAGTTAATAAATATTTAGGTATGGAAAAGACACCAGAACTTTTATATCAAGAAGCTTTAGAAATAGAAAAAGAAAATGTGCAAATTAAAAGAGATTTAAAAAGGGAAAATATAATTTTTAAAAGAATTTGCTGTGTATTAGATATGAGGTGATGGATTAAAGTTATAATCAGCATAAACATCATATATATTAATTGGAAAG
>CANPXQ010000077.1 GCA_947586295.1 uncultured Bacilli bacterium | reverse complement strand
CCTATTGAAGAAATACCAGAAGAAGTTAAAAATGAAGAGATAAAAGAAGAGACCACAGAACCAATTGTAAGCCCTATCGAAGAAATACCAGAAGTAGTTAATAATGAAGAGATAAAAGAAGAGGCTATAGAACCAATTGTAAGTTCTATTGAAGAAGACCATCAAGAAATTAAAAATGAAGAAATAAATAAAGAAATTATAAATAAGACGAAAAAAGAAAAAAAACCAAAAGATAAGAAAAAGATCATAACATTAATTGTGACAACTGTTTTAGGTATTATAACTTTCTATTTATTATTACAATTATGTATAAATTTTTATTACGGCTTTAAATATAAAAATCATATGGTAAATTCTAATTTAACTACTAAGTTATTTTAAATTGTAATTTTTACAATTTGGTTAAAAAATAATTTTGAATTATTATTTAAATAGATCATTTTAGAAATATGATCTATTTTTGTTATTTTACCTTGATTCTTTTTAATAAAACCATTTAAATAATAGAAAATAGTTATAATTTCTTGACTATAGTAGCTATCGATAATTGTTTCTTCAATATAAGCTATTTCTTCTTCTGATAAAATTGGTTTTTTAATTTTGCTTTTTTCTTGTAAAATACTTGTTAATATTTCTTTCGAAGATATTACAGATTCAAATGGTTGCCATTTAATAATTCCTCGGTCATATTTCATTCGTGATGTCCTCCTATTTTTTGGTTTCTTTCAATAGCCGTAGAATCAGGAAGAAGGCTAGAAGCTTTAATAATACTATTCTTCCCATACTTGTGTTTTATTTCATCCATTGCTAAGCTTACTTGTTGTTCTTTTTGCCTAGACTCTAAACTATTAAATAAATCTAGTTGTATTCCTTCTTTTTTCTCTAAACCTCCACAACAAACGGTTACTTTTCTAATTGGCAAAAATTCATAGTAACGATCAAATATTATTTCACAATAATGGGCAATATCTTTACTATTATCGGTAGCGACATCTAGCTTCGTCGAGTGATAAAAACCACTACCAATATCTTTAGAATAGGTAATTCCTAAACCAATAACGGTTGTAACTTTATTATTTTCTCGTAAGCGAGCTGTCAATACATCAACCATTTCTTCAATAATTAATTTTATATTTCGTTCATTATAGTCTTTAAATAAAACTTGAGAATGGCTATATGATTTATCTTTACTAATATTTTGGTAATCCGAAATTTTACTTAAATCAATTCCATTAGCATGATTCCATAATTCACTTCCTATTACGCCAAACTTATCTTTTAATTTGCCCCGATCATATAAAGCTAGATCTTTAATGGAATAAATATTTAAATTATTTAAATTTTTTTCCATTCTTTTACCTATTCCCCACATTTTAGATAAAGGAGTTATTGGCCATAATTTAGTAGATATATCATCATAAGTCCATTTAGCAATGCCATTAGGATATTTCTTAGCTTCAACATCCATTGCGACTTTAGCGAGTAACATATTAGGGCCAATACCACAAGTAGCAGTAAGTCCCGTTTTTTCATAAATAGTTTTTAAAATAACTTGGGCTAGTTCATAATCACTTTTTTGATACATTTTTAAATAATTAGTAACATCTAAAAAACATTCATCAATTGAGTAAATATGTAAGTCTTCTTCACTGATAAAATCTAAATAAATATTTACGACTTCTTTACTTTTCATACTATATAATTTCATTCGGGGAGGAACAATTAAGTACTTAATATTTTGAGGAATTTCATAGAGCCTTGTTCGAGAGGGAATACCTTGGGCTTTTAAATAAGGTGTAATAGCTAAAGTAATGGCGCCATTTCCTTGCTTTTTATTCGCTACAACTAAAGGAACTTTAAAAGGATCTAAATGTCTTTCAACACACTCACAAGAGGCAAAAAAACTTTTTAAATCAATACATAAAATATTTCTTTTAGGATATAATTCATTCATTTTTTACCTCCAAACATTTGTTTACATACTCATTATAAAATAATTAAAATAATAGTGCAATACCTTTTTTTGGTAAAAATATACTTTTTAAAATAATATAATTGTGTTATTATATACCGAAGGGGGAGTGTTTTATGCTAAAAATAGAAACATTGCCAGAATTTTTAGAAACGGATCTAGCCTCAACTCAAGAATTTATAAGTCGTCGAACGCAAAATTCTCAAAAAATATTTTATGCTGTTTATGGTGATAATTTAGATAAAGTTTTAGATTTAACTAAGTTACCTAATAGGTATATAGATAGTTTTGAGACTACTTTAAAATCCGTAAAAAAAGCTTTTATAGAAAAGAAGTTTTTCTTAGCGGATATTTTACAATGCCCTATAGAAACATTTATAAATAATATAGATAAATTTAAGTTAAGTACTAATGATATAAATTTATTACAAAAAATATTTGGCCCGGATTATCAAAAACCTTATGATATGCATCAATTGTCGATGAAAGAAATGACTCAATATAATTCTTTAATAATATTATTAAAAGAAAAAATAGCGATTTTAAATAGAGAAAATAATTATGATTTAACTTACAATGGTAAAAGTATCTTAAATATTTTACGTTGTTCTAAAGAAGAACTAAAAATTTTTAAATTACGAGTTTTAGATAATCGTAAAAAAATTCGGTATGCTTTTTATTTAGCTTTTGGTTCTAATTTAGATAATAAAGCTAATTTATTACTTTTAGATGAACAACAAATGAAAGATTTTTTAGAAGGTGTAAAAGAAGGAAGACAAATTATTCTTAATTATCGTGAAATGGAAAAAGAAGAAGAAGTAATTAAGCATTCAGGAATAAAAAAGACAAGTAGTCCTAAAATCGAGATCCCACCAATTAAAAATTCTAAAAGTCTTATGGAAATATTAAATTGTTCTAAAAAGGAAATAACTTGTTTACTAAATAAAATGGATGATTTAAATATATCCTATGATATTTTAAGAAAAGTAATGGATAGTAACTATTACTTAAATTTAGAAAAATTAAAGAAAACAGAATTGAAAATTTTTTCAAAAACGATTAAAGAACTAAAAAAATTGCAAAAACAATTTCTTTGGAATATTCTTAATAGTAATTATGAAAAAGTAATGTTGCTTACTGCTAAATTAAATAGTTATAGAAAAGATATTTTGATTAAAGCTTTTGGACCAAACTTTGACCAAATTAAAGATTTATCTAAAATGACCGAAAAAGAAAAAAATAGTTATTGTGCTATTATTAAACTAATGCATAATGGTTTAAATAATAAAGCAAAAACTTTAATGGAAACCTTAAATTGTTCTTATTTTGATGTTTTAACATTAATGGATAAATCTAAAGTTAAATCAAATCAATATCAAGTCTTAGTTAAAGCTCACGGAAAACATTTTAATGAAGTTAAAAATATATATCTATTAACGGCAGATGATTGTAAAGTATATAATACAGCCATATATTTATACCACCAAGCTTTGGCAAGTAAAAAAGAAAATTTATATTTATATGAAGATATGAATTGTTGTAGTACTGACTTAACAAAAGCGTTTTTAAAAATGGATAAATCTTCTTTTTATTATCAAATATTGGCAAAAGTTTACAATCAAGATTGGAAATTAAAAATGGATTTAAATAGTTTAACGTATGAAGAATGTAAAGATTTAATAGCAGCTAAAAAATATTTACACAAGTTATTAGAAAAAATTGTATTAGAAAATAATCCTACTTTAATAGAAATATTAAATTGTTCTATGGAAGAATTAGATATAATGCTTCCTTATTTATCAAATATACAATTAGATGCTTTAAAAAATATTTTTGGTGAAAATTTACTTCAAGAACGTAATTTATTTCAAGTTCCTGCTAAAGAAAAAAGCAATTATTACAATGCGATTAGTAAATTAAAGCAACTTTATCAATTAATATTTATTGATAAAAAAGATATCTCTAATAGTAGATATTCTCATAAATTGTATTTAAATGAAATTATTGGTTGTACATATGAAGAATTATTAGAAATGATAAATTTTCGTTCCGAAGAAAATTTAAGCGCTAAAACATTAATAAAAGTTCATGGAACGGATTTAAAAAAACCAAAAGATATGCGTTCGTTAACTAAACAGGAAGAAAGTATATATTATAGTGTTATAGGTAGAGTAAAAAAGAAATATAAAAAACAATTACTAGGCTATGAAGGTAAATATTTATATGAGATTATTGGTTGTGAAGAGAAAGTATTAAAAGAATTAATGAAAAATATTGAACCAAAATATTATGATTATTTGAAAACATTATTTGGGCCTAATCTAGATAAATTATGTCCTAAAATAAAAAAGGATGAAAAGCAAAAAATTGATGCTATTATTAAAATAATTAAGCCTATAGAAACTAATATAATTCTTAATTTAAATGAAGAACAAGAATTTTATATAAAAATACCTGCTATTCCAAGTTTAATTCCTTTTTTACCTCAAACATATCAAAAAATAGTTAATTTATATCTTATTTTAAAAGATGTAAGTAAGGTTAGTCAAATTTTAAATCAAGATGAAAATTATATTCGACGTAGTTTAAATATAATTTATAGTTGGTTTAATGATGTAGCTATAAATTATAGCAATACTTTTTCTGAAGAATTAAGATTATCAAAGGAAGAAAATTTAATTTTAAATTTAAAGAAGAAATAGATGTAGGTTTGTCAAACAAAAGTGACAGAGTCACGACAAACCAACGATAGATTATTTTAAC
>CANPXQ010000076.1 GCA_947586295.1 uncultured Bacilli bacterium | reverse complement strand
TGATAAAGGTAATCCTAAATATTATGGTAGATTTAATCAAGGAGTAGTTACTTTGAACTTAGTAGATGTTGCTTTATCTAGTGACAAAGATCAAGAACTATTTTGGCGTATTATGGATGAAAGACTTGAATTATGTCATCGGGCATTGCAAGCTCGCCATAAAAGACTAAGTAAAGCTACAAGCGATGTGGCTCCAATTTTATGGCAACACGGGGCCTTAGCACGATTAGAAAAAGGAGAAAGTATTCACGATTTGCTTCACAATGGTTATTCCACAATTTCTTTAGGATATGCTGGCCTTTATGAATGTACAAAATTTATGACAGGCCATTCTCATACTGATAATGGTGAAGGCAAAGAATTTGCTTTAGCTGTTATGCGTAGACTAAATGATGCTTGCAAAAAATGGAAAGAAGCCGAAAATATTGATTACAGCGTATATGGTACGCCTATTGAATCAACTACTTATAAATTTGCTAAATGCTTAAAAGAAAGATTTGGAGTAGTTAAGGGAATAACGGATAGAGATTATATTACTAATTCTTATCACGTACCAGTATTTGAAGAAATTGATGCTTTTGATAAATTAAAACTAGAAAGCGAATTTCAAGTTTTAAGTCCTGGTGGGGCTATAAGTTATGTGGAAACGCCAAATTTAACTAATAATATCCCAGTAGTTATCGAATTAATTAAATTTATTTACGATAATATTATGTATGCCGAATTGAATACAAAAAGTGATTATTGCCAAGTATGTGGATATGATGGAGAAATATTGATTGATGATAAATTAGAATGGTATTGTCCAAATTGTGGAAACCGTGATCACTCTAAACTTAATGTTGCAAGACGTACTTGTGGCTATATTGGTACTAATTTTTGGAATAAAGGAAGAACTCAAGAAATAAAAGAAAGAGTACTTCACGTAGATAATAAAGAGGCATAAATATGCGTTATGCCAAGATTAGAAAGATGGATGTGTCTAATGGACCTGGCATAAGAGTGTCTTTATTTGTACAAGGTTGCACTTTTAATTGCAAAAATTGTTTTAATCCCGAAACCCACGATTTTAATGGGGGAGAAGAATTTACTGCCGAAACTTTACAAGAATTACTTAAATTATGTGAAAAAGATTTTATTGTTGGCTTATCCATTCTTGGTGGCGAGCCAATGCATCCGAAGAATATAAAAGAAGTAACTTTGATAGCTAAAAAATTTAAAGAAAAATTTCCTCATAAAGATTTATGGATTTGGACAGGATTCCTTTATGAAAATTTAAGGGAGCAAGAAATTATGAATTATCTTGATGTCCTAGTTGATGGTCAATATGTTGATGAACTTCATGATTTCACATTACAGTGGCGCGGGTCTGCCAACCAAAGAGTTATAGACATCAAACAATCGCAAATGAAAAATAAATTAATTTTGTTAGAAACTCAAGCTAAATAACTTGAGTTTTTTCATATATAAAAGGCAATATGTAAATTACTTTACATATAGTTTATAACAAATTTTGACTTGTTTTGTCGAAAGTGTTTAAAATTTTTCTAAATAAATTATTATGTTTTTAGAAGGAGGCAATATGTTAAAAGTAGATGCTGAATTTAAAAATAATGTTTTATATATTCGTTTAAATGGAAATTTAAATCATAAAAATAGTTATAAAATTAAAGACTATTTATTGCCTATTGTAAATAAATATAATATTAAATATTTGGTTTATAATTTAAGGTATTTAAATAATATTGATCTTAATGGCTATGATATGATTTTGAATACTAAATATATGGTTAAAAAAAATAAAGGAAAAATATATTTAAGTAATGTCGGAAAAAATATCGAAAATATATTTAAAGGTTTAAAAATACCGATTATAAGAAAGGAAAAGGATATACTTAGCTTAATAGGTGAATAAAATGGAAAATAAATTAATTACTAGTTATAATAAATTAATTTGGTATATAGCCAATAAATTTTATGGGGTAGATCGTAATGATTTATATCAAACAGGAGTTAAGGCTTTATTAGAAGCTTATCAACGATTTGATAATTCTAAAAACGCTAAATTTAGTAGTTATGCATATAGTTATATTTATGGTGAAATGTATAAATTAGCTAATAATCATCTGTTAAAAGTAAATAGAGATTTATTAAAATTGAAAAAAAGTATTGAAAAAGCCCGTGATTTACTAACTCAAAAAAATGGTTATGTTCCTACAATAAATGATTTAGCTAATTTTTTAGGATATAATATTTGGGATATTAAAGAAGCTTTAGCTTGTCTTAATCCTATTTATAGTATGGATGAAGAAAATCCTGAAATGCGGAATTTATATGAGAGTGTTGCCGATCCTCACAGTATTGATATTGATCAAAAATTACTTATAGATGACTGCTTAGATAATCTTAATCCTTTAGAACAAGAAATTATTAAAAGTCGCTATTATGAGGATTTAACTCAACAGGAAACTGCTGATCGTTTAGGTTTAAGTCAAGTAAAAGTAAGTCGCAGTGAAGCGCGAATTTTAACAAAAATGCGAGATTATATAAACTTATAAGGTATAAATAATTAAACTTAAGTCATAATAACAACAGGTGAATTAAGTGAAAAAAGAGGATTATAAAAAGTTAGTGAAAAAAGTTTCTCCTAAAGAGCCAAAGTTAAGAAATGTTCTTGTGGCTTTTTTTACAGGGGGACTAATTGGGCTGATTGGCCAAATAATTATAACATTATTAAATGTTTCCTTTGGCTTATCTAAAGTAGAGGCCGGAGGATGGTTAGCTTTAATAATTATTTTTGTTTCCACTTTAATGACGGCTTTAGGTTTTTTCGATAAATGGGTTACAACGTGTAAAAGCGGATTAATTGTTCCTACAACTGGCTTTGCCCATAGTGTGGCATCTGCAGCTTTAGATTATCGAAATGACGGTTTAATTACTGGCTTAGGTTCTAACTTTTTTAAATTGGCAGGTTCAGTTATTTTATATGGAGTTATTAGTAGTTTTATTTTAGTAATTGTGAAGGTGATATTTTGTGGCTAGTTTAAAATTTAAAAACGTTTATATAAAGGATTATTATTCTTTGGTTGGACCCTTAGAAAAAGAAAGTCGATTAAAAAATTATGATTTAGCGATGGATGATTATTACTTTAAAGAAAAAACTTTTGAAAAATCAGAAGTAAAAATGCAACAAACTGTAATTGATAATATATTACAAAAAAATAATTTAAATATTCGGGATATTGATTATTTAATTGGTGGAGATTTATCTAATCAAATAAGTGTAACTAACTATAATGCCGTTAATTATAATGTACCTTTCTTAGGTATATATTCTGCTTGTGCTACCTTTGCCGAGTCTTTAATATTAGGTAGTATTTTGATTGATGGGGCTAATGCTAAAAAAACATTATTAGTAACTAGTAGTCATAATTTAAACGCTGAAAAGCAATTTCGCTACCCAGTTGAATATGGGGCACCTAAACCGCATACTTCTACTTTTACGACAACAGGAGCAATTTCCACTATTTTATCTAAAGAATCGGGACCAATAAAAATTGAATCAGCAACTATTGGAAGAACTATTGAATTAGGAGAAAAAGATGCGAATAACTTAGGAGCTGTGATGGCACCTGCCGCAGCGACAACTTTAAAAACCCATTTGACAGAATTAAAACGGGATATAGATTATTATGATTTAGTTTTAACTGGCGATTTAGGTTGTATTGGCTCAAATATATTAAAAGAATTTTGTTTAGAAACTTATAATTTAAAATTAAAAAAGTATATAGATGCGGGTTGTGAATTATTTTTAAAAAGTCAAGATACTTATGCTGGAGGTAGTGGTCCTGCTTGTTTACCTTTAGTTTTATATAATAAAATATTAAAACAAAATAAATATAAAAAAATATTAATTATTGCTACCGGAGCATTGCATAATGTAGCTATGGTTAATCAAAAACAAAGTATTCCAGCCATAGCTCATGCTGTTAGTTTGGAGGTATTATAATGAGTTATTTATTGGCTTTTTTGTTTGCTGGAGTGGTTTGTGCTCTAGGCCAAATTATTTTAGATAATACTAAACTTACCCCTGGACACGTGACTAGTTTATTTACAGTTGGTGGAGCTATTCTTTCTTTTTGTGGATGTTACGATTATTTAATTTCCCATTTTGGTGCTGGGGCTACTGTTGTAATCGCTAATTTTGGCCATATGCTTTTTTCTTCGGCTTGGCAAGGTTATTTAGAAGAAGGAATTTTAGGTATTTTTTCGGGTATGTTTGTAAAATCTTCTATAGCTATTACGGGAGTTATCGTTTTTTCATTTATTTTCGCGATAATATTTAAACCTAAAGATTAGTAGTCGCATAACTTTGTATTGAAAT
The DNA here is from genome assembly GCA_947586295.1 of uncultured Bacilli bacterium. Classification (GTDB taxonomy): domain Bacteria; phylum Bacillota_I; class Bacilli_A; order RF39; family UBA660; genus Onthocola_B. Next base: position 386 of record CANPXQ010000076.1, on the reverse strand, counting down.
TTTTTTCCTTATTTTATATTATTATATTGATAATAAAGGGTGATAGTGATGGAAAATAATGAACCATTAATTAAGGAAGAAGAAGAAAAAATAGTTGATACTAGTGATATTAAACCAAAGAAGGCTATTCTTTTTGATGTACCTAAAGAAAAAGAAGAAGCCAATTTAAATACTGAAAATAGTGAAGCTACAACTATTAAGCTTGAAGATTTACCTTCAGAAGATAATTCTAATGAAAAAGTCGAAGAAGTGCCCCAAGAAATTATAGGTGAAGAAATAAAAGAAGAGACTACAGAACCTATTGTAAGTCCTATTGAAGAAATACCAGAAGAAGTTAAAAATGAAGAGATAAAAGAAGAGACCACAGAACCAATTGTAAGCCCTAT
>CANPXQ010000075.1 GCA_947586295.1 uncultured Bacilli bacterium | reverse complement strand
TGTCGGTGCCGATTTATTTAAAGTAGAACCACTAATACCTTATAGTAAGGAATATAGTAAGTGTATTGAAGAGGCAAAGCAAAGAGTGGGGAATGCTCCTATCAAAAATAGAATAAATGATATTTCTAAATATGAAGTTATTTATATTATGACACCAGTTTATTGGGGTAGTTATGCACCAGAAATAGAAACGGCAATCAAAGATTTAGATTTTACAGGTAAAATAGTAAGAATAGTAACAACTCACGAAGGATCTGGACTGGCAAATGTTGTAGAAGATATTAAAAAAATATGTATAGGTGCCAATATTTTAAATGATAGTATTGCAATAAAAGGAACAGACTGTATAAATGCAAGAAGTAAAATAGAAAAGTGGATATAATAAATTAAGTAAATAATAGTTTGTTAAACTCAACTTCTAGTTCGTGTTAGTTTTTAATGATTTAGTGTATAGTTAATTCATGAAAGGAGAAAACTATATGGATCAAATTAAAATAGGCAAATTTATAAATGAAAAAAGAAAAGAAAAAACATAACACAAAATGAATTATCAGAAATGCTTGGCGTTACAGATAGAGCAATATCAAAATGGGAAAATGGTGTTTGTCTTCCCGATGCCAGTAATATGCCTAATTTATGTAAAATACTTGATATTACTATAAATGATCTATTTAGTGGTGAAGTTGTAGATATGAAAGATAATGAAAAAAAGCTTGAAAAAAATTTACTTGAAATGACAAGAATCAAAGAGCAAAGAGATAAAGAATTATTAGTAATGGAAATATTTATTGGTGTAATCGTAGCCATTATTTTGCTTGCTTGCATTTTTGCTGCATCATTTATCAGTATGCCAAATTGGTTAAGGATTACATTAATTATTATAGGAATTATACCATTTGCTATTGGCATCAGTTATGCAATAAGAATTGAACAAATTGCCGGATACTATGAGTGTAAAAATTGTCATTATAAGTATGTGCCAACTTATAAAAGTGTACTTTTTGCTATGCACATTAATAGAACAAGAAAGATGAAATGTCCTAAATGTAATAAAAAAACATGGCAGAAAAAAGTCATACTAAAATAAATAGGAGTTATTATAACTAAACTATCGGTTTAAAATTGTCAGATATACTAGGGGTTTCAAATTTCTATTTAACTAACCTATGTAAGTTTGAAAGATAATCCATATATCGAGCAAAATAGAATTAAAAAAAGTAATTACAATTTAAATGAGCAAACATAAATAAAGTTTGCTTTTTTTCTAGTATAATAATATTGAAACAAATAGTAATATAAAAAATTGATACTATTTCTAATTAAAGTAAAAAAGATTATAATGCAAAGATGAGAAATAGTAAAGATATGTTTAAAATACAAGTTGTTGAAAGAAGTATTATAATAAACTAAAATAATTTATAAAATATATTGTCAAAGAAACATTTTTATTATATAATGCTTTTACCAAAAAATAAAATAAATAAAAGTTAAAAGTAAAAGGAGGAATTGGTTAATGAATGAACTAAAAAAAACAACAATGACATTTGAAAATATAAAGCATATGGACGAAAATAATAGTGAATTTTGGTACGCGAGAGAGTTGATGTTTGTTCTTCAATACAAGCGATGGGATAAATTTAATAATGTTATAAATAGTGCTAAGATAGCTTGTGAAAAAAGTAATAATTTAATTGATAACCATTTTTCCCAAGTGGGAAAAATGGTTAGTATCGGTTCGGGTGCAAAAAGAAAGCAAATTGATTATAGGTTATCAAGATATGCTTGCTATTTAATTGCTCAAAATGGCGATTCTAGAAAAGAGAGTATAGCTTTAGCTCAAACATATTTTGCTGTTCAAACGAGAAGACAAGAAATTAGCGAAATAGAATATAGTAATTTATCTGAAGATGAAAAAAGATTTTATCAAAGAAATTTAACTAAAAAAGGTAATTATTTTTTAAATCAAGCTGCTAAAAAAGCAGGAGTTAAAAATTTTGATAAATTTCATAACTTTGGCTACAAAGGATTATATAATGGCGAAACCGCAGACGATATAGCAAGAAGAAAAGGCTTAAGATACCGAGAAGATATCTTAGATAATATGGGTAGTGAAGAGCTTGCGGCAAATTTATTTAGAATTACACAAACAGAGTCTAAACTAAAAAAAGATAACATTAAAACTGAAAGCGTTGCAAATCATGCACATTATACTATTGGTAAAAATATTAGAGAAGTAATCGAAAAAAATGGTGGAACAATGCCTGAAAATTTGCCTACACCTAATAAAAGTCTTAAAGAATTAGAAAAAGAAAACAAAATTATAGAAAGTATCAAAAAATAGATTTAACAGAATAATACTCTCATGAGGTGAAAAAGAAAAATTATATATATATATATATATGCATGCTATTAGCACTAGCTTTTTGAAATATGGATGGATAATTTAAAAAAATGTGATTACGAAAAAATGCCAAAAACGGAAAAAATTCGTAATGAAGCGATTGCCATTTGTTTAATTTAAATTAACTTTTTTAGCAAAAAGGCAAAAAGGAATGAGAACCAAAATTAATAGTAAATTACTACAACAAATATCAATAAAAAATGAGTGAAGTTAATATTTTAAATAGTATAAATTGAGAAAATTAACTTTTATTATTTGCCTTTTACATACAGAATGTAAAGACATCAAAAGTTCGTTATAATTTTATTTACAATTATTTTTTATTATGCTATACTTTAATAAAGTAAGGAAGAAAAAATGAAAACTAATAAAAAATTAGAAAATAGAAATGAGCGCTTGAAAATTATGGCTTTTTCTTTAATTAAAAGCTTAGTTGTTACGATATTATTATATGCTTTGATATTTGCACTTAATAGTGAAATGCTTGACTTTTTAACAAATGTTAGTAATGGAAACATTACGGCAGTAGAATTTTTATTGGTAGCATTTCCTGTAATATTTATTGTTACTCTAATGATAGATATTGGAAGAATGATTGTTTCAAGTAAAAAATAAAATATTTGAATATTCATCTGTCATCATTCGAATAGTTATGCTATTTTATTAGTAAAATTTTTCTAAAAAATATAAAAAATAAAATAATTAGTAAGTTTTAACAAAAACTTACTAATTTTCAAATGAAGATAAGCAAGTAAATATATAAAATATACTTATTACTAAATTTGATGTTATCATAATAGCATTAAGTGTTTATTGAATAAACAAAAAATCAGTACTATTATCAGTAGAAATGAATTTAATAATGCACTTTATATTGACATTATAAAGTTATACAAATAAAATAAAAGATAAATAAAATTTATAGGATGGTGATAATAATGCTTGAAATATTAAAAATTCTTGTACCGATAATTTGTGTAGTGGGAATTATCTATATAGTTATAATAAAAAATAAATACAAAAATGATAAGACATCTCTGGTCAAAGAAAATATAATTAAATACTTTCAAGATAATAATATTACAAGTTTAGAAAAAGGAATAAGAACGAAAGACTTGCCAAAAGAAATAGTTAAAAATCCATATTTGCTAATGATGGTCCAAGATAAAACATTAACTTTTCAAAAAGAAAAATATTATTTGAATAAATAAACTGCAACTTAGAATTGATTATTATCGTAAAAGGAGCTGTTCTGATAATTGAGAGAAGATAGAGTAAAAGGCATCATAAATTAAAATTAGTAGGAGGAACTATGAAGAAAAGAAAAATTGTTTTCATAATTATTTTATCAATTATAGTCGTAATGATATCTGGAATAATATTTATATGTATATGGCAAAATAAAAATGGTAATAGTGTAGTAATTAGTGATAAAGCGTACGATATGTATATAGAAATAAATCCCATAATTAAGTTATCTTTTAAAGAGCAATATAAAAAATGTAATGATAAATCAAAAAATAATAAATGTGAAATGACAACTGTAATTGAAGATTATAAGCTTATAAATGACGATGCAAAGAGCATATATAAAGATATCGATTTTAATGATAAGGAGATATTAGATGTTTTGCCACAGATGGTAGACAAAGTTTACGAAAACAATATTAATTTTACGACAATAAAAATTACAACTAATTGGGAAGATGGCTATAATGAAGAAGATTTAAATAATTCTATAAAAAATAATTCTAAATATCATAAAACATATAATTTATTATTAACTAAAACTGAAAATATAAATGAAGAAAAAATAGAAAATCAAGAAATAATTTCTAAAACATTTGAAAAAATTAATATTTTAGGAATTAATAGTACCGATTTAAAAAACAAGGAATTTTATCCTAACTTAGCTACTCTTAATCAAAGATATACTGTAAAAATATATGGCACTAAAGATACTATGGATAATATTGATGTCAGTACCATGGATATATGTGTTGATTTTAACGATTTTAATTGGATAACAACAGAAAAAGATGATACTGGCAAGCATTTTGCCAAACTATATTTAAACACAGACAAAGACATATATTACACAGTTGAACCTAATGAAGTTGAAATTAATATAAGTTATCAACCGAGAGTAAATATGAACGACATTACCAATGAAGAAATAAAAGAAATATTAAATAAATATGCTTCAAGTATAGTTAAAATTGTAAATAATGATGATGCTGTACATTGCTACTCAGTTAATCCAACTTATTGTGAGTTCGTTGCTGAACCGACACCAGATGAAAATTTGTTTAGGTTATATGAAAGATTCGGTTTCGGTCATGATTTGAAAGGCTTCCCTACAGGAACGGGAAGCAGTTGGTGTACTCCAGATAAAGATTTATCAACTTGCTTAACCCAGTTTGTATTTGAATTAAAATGATGTAGTTTAATAAAAAGAGTGGAGGAAATATGAAAAAAGAGAAAATATTTAGAATATTAACACTTATATTCTTTA
>CANPXQ010000074.1 GCA_947586295.1 uncultured Bacilli bacterium | reverse complement strand
TTTAGTTTAAAAAAACTTTACAAATATTTACATAATAAAATAAATATAATTATATAGGAAGTGTTTTATGTTAATTACTCTTATTAATTTAATTAAAAGTGCTTTATTTTTTACAGGAAGTTATTCTAATAATGTTTTCCCTGATCCATTATCTCAAGAGGAAGAAGAAAAATGTATTGAAGAGATGCTTCAAGGAAATAAAGATGCTCGTAATAAATTAATTGAACATAATTTAAGATTAGTAGCCCATATTGTTAAAAAATTCGATAGTAAAGATATATCTAGTGATGATTTAATAAGTATCGGAACAATTGGTTTAATTAAAGGAATTGATACCTTTAAAAATAATAAAAAAACTAAGATAACTACTTATGCAGCTCGTTGTATTCAAAATGAAATTCTAATGTATTTTCGTTCTAATAAAAATATTAATAATGTTGTTAGTTTAAATGATTCTATTGGTTATGATAAAGAAGGAAATGAAATAAATTTAATAGATATATTAAAAGATGATGGTCCAGATATATTAGATGAAATACATATAAAAGATAATATAGAATTATTAAATAAATATTTAAATCTTTTAAATAAAAGAGAAAAAGAAATAATAATTAAAAGATATGGTTTAAATAATGAAAAAGAAAAGACTCAAAAAGAAATTGCTAAAGAATTAAAAATATCTAGAAGCTATGTATCACGAATAGAAAAAAGAGCATTAACTAAAATGCTCCGAGAATTTTTAAAAAGTAAAAATAATCTTTAAAATGAATCAACATTAACTTTAACTTTTTTATTGCCATTTAAAGAACAATAAGCTTGAATTAAAGTTCGAATAGAAGATATCATTTTGCCATTACGGCCTATAATTGTTGCCATATCAGTATTATGAACAATTATTTCTAAAATAGTTGCTTCTTCATCAGATTCAAAAGCTTCTACTTTAACTAAATCAGGTTCTTTACATAAACTTTTAACTAGAAATTCGGTAAAACTTACTAAATCTTTCATTTTTTACCTCCATTTCTTAGTACTTTTAGCTGTAGCATATTTTGCCATAATACCTTGAGATTTTAAAATACTTTTAACAGTATCAGTTGGAATTGCTCCATTATTTAACCAAGCTAGAACTTTTTCTTCATCTATACTTATTACAGCTGGTTTTTTTATTGGATCATAAGTTCCTACTGTTTCAATAAAACGACCATCCCGAGGACTACGAGAATCTGCAGCTACAATCCGATAAAATGGTTTTTTCTTAGCTCCCATTCTTTTTAATCTTAATTTAACAGCCATTTATTAGACCTCCTTCATTTAATACCTAGTATATCATAACAAATTTTATGCGTCAACTAAAAATTATTGACAAAAAAAGAAGAATTATCTTCTTTTATTCAATTCCTGAAATCGTAACATCATAAGTAGCGGAAATGGCTTCGGTACCTGTAGTGGTATCAAAATATAATGTTACGGTAAGAGTAAATGAACCACTAACGGCATTTTCATTAACTCTAACATTACCATCTGCATCAACTGTTGCAAGATCTTTATTGTTAATATCCCACGCTACTCTTGAATAATTAGCATCAGCAGGTTCATAAGAAAAAGTATAATGATAATTTTCTTCAGCTTTTAATTCTCTAGGACCAGATATATTAACACTCGTAATCTTTTTCTCTTCTTCTTTTTCTTCATCTACTTCATTATTTACAACTTCCGGTATAACAGTAATAATTAATGAAGCTTTTTTACCATTACTAGCAGTAGCGGTAATAGTTACACTTCCTTCTTTTAAACCAACAACATTTCCTAATTCATCTACCGTCGCAATTGTTTTATCACTACTACGCCAACTTATCTTTTTATTTGTAGCATTATTAGGACTTATTGTAGCTTCTAACTTAATACTGCTACCTACCATAACTGTATTTTCTCCGGATATATCAATTTTATTTACAGCAATAATATTAGGATTATTAATAATTGTAACTTCACAACTAGCTTCTTCATTTGTTATTGTATCTCTAACGGTAATTGTAACTACCCCCTCTTTTAGAGCTGTAACAACACCATCTGCTACCGTAGCAATCAAATTATCCGAACTTTCCCAAACTATATTTTCACTTCTATTAGCCTCTAAAGTATAATTTTCACCAACTTTTAATTCCAACGTATCAATGTCTAAAGCTAAAGGATCAATTTCTTCTTTTACTTCTTCCCAATGAGCTACTAATAATAAATCTTTTTTTATTTTAGTATTAAAATCAAATAAATCATTACCAAAATACCAACCTTTAAAAATATATCCTTCTTTTATAGGATCTTCAGGTGCTTCAATGACCATATTTTTAGGAACAACTAACGTACTAACTGCCGAACCACCTATAGAATCAAACTCTACTTTATATTCCTTAACCGGAATACTACCCAAAATAAAGAAAACAATTCCAGTGATTAAAAAAGCAACCATAATTACTAAAAGAATAATATTACTTTTCTTTTTTAATATTTCCAAAATAATACACCTTCCTTATTCTTTAATAACTTTATTTATTAATATTGTATCACTAAATAATTATTTTGAAAATAAAATATTAAAAAAAGAAAGTGTTATTACTTTCCTATTTTTATTAATTATTTTCTTCTAAATAATCTTCATTTACTTCTTTTATTTCTTCATCTATTTGTTCTTCGTCAAATACTTCAACATAATCATCTTCATCATCTTCGACATTAATTTTTACTTTAGTATCTCCTACTATTTCAACTCCTAATTCTTTTTCAATACTTAAATTAACTATACCATTATCAATTTCAACATTCGAAACTGTTGGTTGTTTTAAACATCTTACAATAATTTCACTAGCATTTGTTAATTTCGCATCATCCTTTAAAGGAACAACCATACTATCTGTGTAACTATATTTTTTAGTTGAAACTGCGGTTTTACTATCCGTATCATAAGAATACCAAACGTTTACATCATAAGTACCACTTATATTAACTTTATTATCTCCTTTAGTTCCTGAAAATGAATGATTTATAACCCAACAACCTAAAACTGTTGTCGGTACTTCTTCTGTTTGCATTGTAAAATTATTACTACTTGTTTTTTTAGCTTTACCAATTACGGCTTTTGTAACTATTTCTTTAAAAGCCATTAACTTCACCCCTTATCATAATTTATGCTTTAACTAGGTAAAAGTATACACCAAAAAAATAAATATTAGAAAAATACTAGGCTAAAGTTTTAGTTTTTGTTATACTTAAAAAGGAGATGAAGAAAATGGATTGTTTATTTTGTCAAATAATTAATAAAAAAGTAGATGCTTCAGTTCTTTATGAAGATGATATTGTAATTGTAATAATGGATGCTTTTCCAGATGTCGATGGTCATATTTTAATCATTCCTAAAACGCATTATGAAGATTATCAACAAATACCTGATGATGTATTATTACATATTCATAAAATTGCACAAAAATATGGTCTTATCTTAATGGAAAAATTAAAGAAAGAATCTTTAACTTTATTAGTTAATTATGGATTAGATCAAAAAATAAAACATTATCACTTACATTTACTTCCTAATTTTATTAATAAAGACCCATTACATAGCAAAGAAGAAATTGAAAAGATTTTAATAGGTTAAAAAATGGCTAAGTTAAAGAGAAAAGTTAAAAAAAGAATAAAACAATTAACTATTATATTTATATTTATAGTTATTATTTTTAGTGGTATTTTATACTTTAAAGAATCTTTATATACCCCTGTTAATAATTCTAAAGTTGCTTCTAATAATAATAATGTTAGAAATAAATATCCTTTAGAATATAGTTTTAGTCTTTTAGCAACAGGTGATGGTTTAATTCATAATAATGTGGCTTTATATGCTAAAACAGCTGATGGTTATGATTTTAAACCTTTTATTACAGATATAAAAGAAATAGTTAAAGATTTTGATCTCGCTTATTATAATCAAGAAACACCTTTTGGTACTCCTGGTAATTATACTTATTATCCTACTTTTAGTGTTCCTCAAGAATTTGGTGATGCTATGTTAGATGCTGGTTTTAATCTTATTAGTCTCGCGAGTAATCATTCTTTTGATAAAAGAGAAAATGGTATTATGACCACTTTAAATTATTTTAAAAGTAAAGATAATATTATGTATAATGGTATTGCTAGTAGTTATGAAGAACAAGAAAATTTTCCTATAAAAGAAAAAAATAATATTAGTTATGCTTTATTATCATATACTTATGGAACTAATGGAATAAATGTTCCTAGTGATAAAAGCTATTTAGTTAATGTTTTTGATAAAGAAAAAGCCAAAAAAGATATTTTAAGTATTCGCGATAAAGTAGATTTTTTAATAGTCGCGATGCATTGGGGTGTTGAATATAATCAAGATATTACGGCCGAACAAAAAGAAGAAGCCCAATTTCTCGCTGATTTGGGTGTTGATTTAGTTATTGGTAATCATTCGCATTGTCTAGAACCGGTTGAATGGATTGATGATACATTAGTAATTTATTCTTTAGGTAATTTTATTTCTAATCAAATTGATCTATATTCTTCTATAGGTTATAAAGGTGTTGTAGGAGCTTTAGCGATGATGGATGTTAAAAAAACTATTAATGAAGATAAAAGTACAAATATAGATATAAATAATTTACGTTTTGAATTAATTTATACTTACAAAAATACTAATGAAAAATATTATAAAATAATTCCTTTTCAAAATCTAAATAATAATTATTTAAAAGATTATGATAAAGTTTACGAACAATATAAAAAAGTATTGGAGAAAATGGATTCTACAATTAATGTTTTACCTTTAAAAACAACTTAGGTTGTTTTTTTATGCAGTTAAACTCAATTTATATGGATTAGTTTTACTACCTTCACCTTCTGTTAGTGTTACTCGAGAATCTAGATAGAA
>CANPXQ010000073.1 GCA_947586295.1 uncultured Bacilli bacterium | reverse complement strand
CAATAAAGTTTATCTTTATTGCTTACTTACTATTAAATTCGGATTTCCTTTTCGGATATCCTCTCCAAAATTAACCATAAAGTTTTTTTGTTAAATTGGAAAAACTTTTTATTTTTGCATTTTTTTTGGTTCAACTGGAAAAACTTTTCATATTAAATTTTCTTTGACAATTTTTTTAGAGCAATTTTAAATAAATAAAAAAAGAAATATATCCATTATAAATACTTCTTTTTTAATAAATAGTTAAATTATCTACTTCTTTTCTATTTTTTCTTTGCCACCCATATAAGGTTGTAAAACTTTTGGAATTAAAATACTTCCATCTTCTTGGTAATTGTTTTCAATTAGAGCAATTAATCCTCTTGGAGATGCTACAACCGTATTATTTAATGTAGCCACTAAATAAGTACCATTTTCTCCCTTAGTTCTAATTCCTAATCTTCTAGCTTGAGCATCGCCTAAAGTTGAACAAGAACCAACTTCAAAATATTTTTGTTGTCTTGGGCTCCAAGCTTCTACATCACAAGATTTAACTTTTAAATCAGCTAAATCACCACTACAGCATTCTAAAGTACGAACTGGTACATCGAGACTTCTAAAAAATTCTACTGTATAATTCCACATTTTATCATACCAAGTAAAAGAATCTTCCATTTTACATAATACGACCATTTCTTGTTTTTCAAATTGATGAACACGATATAATCCTCTTTCTTCTAAGCCATGGGCTCCCCCTTCTTTACGAAAGCAAGGAGAATAACTAGTTAAACAAATTGGTAAATCACTTTCTTTTATTATTTGATCTTTAAAACGACCAATCATTGAATGTTCACTTGTACCTATCAAGTATAAGTCTTCACCTTCAATTTTATACATCATTGCTTCCATTTCTTTAAAAGACATTACCCCATTTACGACATCACCGTGAATCATAAAAGGAGGAATACAATATGTAAATCCTTTATTTATCATAAAATCACGAGCATAAGCTAGTAAAGCAGAATGTAAGCGCGCAATATCTCCTGATAGAAAATAAAAGCCATTACCACTAGTTCTTCCTGCTGCTGGTTTATCTAAGCCCGATAAAGCCTCACAAATATCAGCGTGATAAGGAATTTCATAACTAGGAACTACAGGTTCTCCAAATTTTTCAACTTCGACATTTTCACTATCATCCTTACCAATTGGCACACTTTCATCAATAATATTAGGGATTAATAACATTCTTTTTTTAATTTCTGTTTCTAAGTTTTCTTCTTTTTCTTCTAATACTGTTATTTCGGCATTAATACTACTAACTTCAGCTTTTATTTTTTCAGCAAGATCTTTTTTACCTTCGCGCATTAAAGAACCAATTTTTTCACTAACTTCATTTCTTTTAGCTCTTAAAGTATCTGCTTTAACTTTACATTCGCGATAAGTTTGATCTAGTTCATACACTTCATCAACTAAAAATAATTTTTCATCTTGAAATTTTTTCTTAATATTTTCTTTTACAAAATCACTATTTTCTCTTATTAATTTAATATCTATCATTACTTTAAGCTCCTTTATAAAAATATTATAGCACGTCTAATACTAATTAGTAAATGCTAGATTATTTTGTCTTTAGATAATCTTCTATTGCTTTTTTTATTCCTTTATATGGTAAAAGAGCACAATTTTTACGATTACTTTGTTTATAAATATCTTCAAAAACTAAAGCTTCATTTAAATTCAAAGCATCATATTCTTCTTCATTAACCATAGCTTCAAAATTATTAATAAAATTAAAAGCTTCTTCAACTGTTTTACCAATTAAATTAGTAATCATAATTGATGTTGAAGAAATACTTATAGCACAAGCTTCACCATCAAAAACAATATCTTCAATAATATTATTTTTTATTTTTATATATATATCTAAGTTATCAATACAAGAAGAATTATTAGTATTAACTTTTAAGTAACTACCATCCTCTTTTCTTTTACGGTTTATAGGATGACTATAATGTTCCATAATTATTTCTCTTTTAATTTCCTTATCCACTTATATCATCTCTTCTTCTATTTTTTCTTTAGCTTGTAATAACTCTACTAAACTATCTATTTCATTTTCAGTATTATAAAAATATAAACTGATACGAATACTATTAGTTACTCCTGTAGCATTTTTTAATATTTTAGCACAATGATTTCCTGCTCGCACACAAATATTATATTTATTCAAATAATAAGCTACATCTTGTGAAAAAATACCTTCCACATTAAATGATACTATACCACTATCTGCTTCTAAATTAAGAATATCAATATGTGGTATTTTTATTAATTTTTCAATTAAATAATTTCTTAAATGCAATTCTCGTTCGTGAATTTTTTCCATACTAATATTATTTAAATAATCGATTGCCGCCCCTAAACCAATAACTCCGGCAATATTAGGGGTTCCAGCTTCTAAACGGTGCGGTAACTCTTTTAAATAAATAGCTTGTTCATTATCAAAAGATTCATTCATTCCGCCCCCTAAGTTAATGGGTTTTAATTCTTCTAAAAGATTTCTCTTGCCATATAAAACTCCAACACCAGTAGGTCCTAACATTTTATGCGCCGAAAAAGCTAGAAAATCAACATCCAAATCTTGAACATCGGTTTTTAAATGTGGGACGCTTTGCGCTCCATCAACAACTACAAAAATATTATTTTCGTGAGCTAATTTCGTAATTTCTTTAATTGGTCTTATATCACCAATAACATTAGTTACATAAGCTATAGATATAACTTTTGTATTTGGTGTAATAACTTTTTTTAAATTATCTATTGTTACGTGATAATTATCATCTAAAGGTATATATTTAATTTTTATACCTATTTCATTAGCTAGACGAAACCAAGGCAAAACATTAGAAGCATGTTCACTAGTTGTAATGATAACTTCATCCCCAGCCTCCATAATAGGAGCAAAAAAACCACTAGCAATCATATTTAAAGATTCAGTAGTTCCACTCGTAAAAATTATTTCTTCCTTTTCTTTCGCATTTAAAAAATTAACTACCTTTTCCCGTGTATTTTCATATTCTAAATCGACTTTATAACTGATATCATAATCCCCACGATGAGCATTAGCACTATAATTTTCATAATAATCTTTTATTTTATCAATAACTATTTGTGGTTTAAAAGTCGTAGCTCCATTATCAAAATATATTATATCTTGATTAAACATTGGAAAATCTTCTCTATTCATTTATTTCTCCCCCAAATAAAATAATTTTATCATTTTTAAAAATACTCTTTAAAAAACCTTCAATGATAATTTCTTTCGCTATATTTTTCGAAATACCTTTACTTTCTAAATAAAATAATTCATCATTATTAACACTACCAATAGTTACATAATGATTAGCACTAACATAACAAGTATCTATTTCCATATTAGGTAAAATAGTTATTTTACCGCCATCCATAATTCCTTTTATATCTTCTACTAATTCATTATCCTTACTATTACTAAATACTTTCGCTAAAACATCTATCTTAATATTCTCTTTTCTACTTAATAAGCGATAAATAATATTAGTTTTATTATTTACTCCTTTTATTTCATTTAATACTTTAATATTAGTATTTTCTTTACTTATAAAACTTTCTTTATAATTAACGATTGTATTATTATTTTGAACTATATGAATTATATTATCACTTCTTTTTAATTTGCTATAGATTAAAATATCTAAAAAACTATTATCTTGCATAATAATATTTAAATTTAATATTTCTTTATTCTTAATTATGATTTTATTTTTACCAGTACATTCTAAAGTAAAATTATTCTTTTTTAATTCTATTATAGCTTCCAAATTATCAACTACTAATTTTTCTTTATCTAATACTATTTTATTCATTATTTCCAAGCCCACTTATATTAAACGCCTTAAAACCTTCATTTTCAATTTTTTTAGCGAGAGAATAATCTCCTGTAGCTACAATCTTACCTTTTTTTATTATATCTACTTTATCCGGTTTAATAATCTTTAATAAATTATTATGATGAGTAATAATTAAAATCATTGGTTTATATTTTTCATAATATTTTTTTAAAGAATTGGCCACTAGTTTTAAAGAATCAACATCTAATCCCGAATCAACTTCATCAAGCATAATTAATTTAGGTTCTAACATCCACATATGTAAAAGTTCGTTTTTCTTTCTTTCTCCTCCACTCATACCAACATTTACTTCGCGATGAATAAAATCTATGGGAAGTTCTAACATTTGACATATGTCTTCCATTTTTTTATTAAAAGCAAAAATATTAATGGGTTCTTCCGTACATTCACTTAAACTAGTTCGAAGCATCTCAGCATTAGTAACACCTTCAATAGCAATAGGACTTTGACCTAACATAAATATCTTTTCCTGAGCTATCGCAGTTGTATCCATTTTGGTTAAATCTTTACCATTAAAAAGGATTTGACCAGATACTACTTCATAGTCATCATTGTGCATAATTACACGACATAAAGTACTTTTGCCAGTACCATTTTGGCCCATTAAAGCGTGTATCTTGTGATCATTTATAGTTAAAGAAAAATTATCTAAGATAACTTTTTCTTTTACTTTCACGGTTAAATTCTTAATTTCTAACATAAAAAATCACCATTAATATTTTATCACGAGTTTTTTAAAAATAAAAGATACACCAGATTAATAGTTAAGATATTACATTTAATTGTTCTATAGACACCATATCAATAATTCAAATGTTCTATTGTTAATACACTATTATCAATAAACCAATCTAACTCATCTTTATTTATGGTTACTTTTAATTCTGAATTAGTATGACTAAACATATTATCATATTTTTCTAATTGTCTAAATGTAGCATTAGACATATCTATAGTGGTTAAATAACTTGTATATGCAAACATAGATGACATATCCGTTACACTTGAAGTATTCCATCCGCTTAAATCTAATTCTGTTAATTTAGTACTGTTAAACATAGATGACATATTGGT
>CANPXQ010000072.1 GCA_947586295.1 uncultured Bacilli bacterium | reverse complement strand
AAATTAAAATCAATTATCCATCTATCATTTTCTTTTTTTGGCTCACCATTTATTGTTACAGATAAGCAATCACCAGGGACTAATTCTAAATCTTTTTTTGTAATAAAACTTAAATTATCTCCCGCTTTAATTTCCATACCTAAGTAAGATTTTACATCGTATTCTTTAACTAAAAATCTTACTATTTTTCCATCTACTTCTTCATTATTTTTTAAAGCCTTAGCAAATGATTTAGAACTAGAGTAATCAACCACAATTGTTTTAGCAACAGTTTGTTCTTGCTTATTATCAAAAGTTGTTACATCTTTATTTTCTGAATAACAACCACTAAGAATTAATATAATTGCTATTAAACATATATATAAACTAACTTTTTTCATATACTACCACCTATAATTAACTAACCTTAAATTGAGATACTTTTGGATTAGCATCACTACCACTTACAACACCTTCAGCAACGGCATCATATTTTGCTCCATATTGATTTGTAATAGTAACTTCTACTTTATAATAGACTGATCCATCATCTCGATCTTTAGCATCAATTAACCCAACAATCCAATGAACTTTAAATCCATAGCGATATTTTGCTTTACCATATGCTTCAAAGGCCTTTTTAGCACCATAATGACTAAGTTCTACTTCTTCTCTTCTGGGTTCATATTGAATATAAGTTATTTCAATATTAGCATCTTTCTTATATTTTTTATTTTTATCTATTTTTTTATCATCAATAGTAATTTTATTAACTAATCCATCATAATTTTTATCATTATGGGTAATAGTACGATTAGTAGTTACATTGGTAAAACCAGCATCTTCAAAAGCTTTAACAATATCTTCATATTTTTTACCACTAGCTGAATCACTATCATATGGTATGCTTATACGCGAAGGATCTTCATTTTCATTAACATGATAAGTTACAACTATTTTAACATTATTATCAAATATATCACCTTTTTTATATTTAGTAGAATCATTTATTTTAACACCATATACTTCGCCATCTTTATTTTTAGAAGCTTCATTTATATCATATCTATATTTTTCTTTTATATTAGTAAAGCCTAATTTTTTTAAATCATTTATAACATCTTGATAATTTTTACCAATATAACTTTTTTCATCATTTTCCATTTTAACTTTATTAATTAAATCTTCATCTCTGTCCAAATAAACTTCGGAAATAGAAATTTTATCATAATGACTATTTATTTTATAACTTATTTCCATATTAGATGTAACATTTATTTCTTTTTCTTCCGAAATAGGATATTCATCATCACTAGTAAAAGTTAATATATGTTTTCCTTCTTCTAAAATAAATTCAACATCCGTTTTTTTACCATGTTTTAAAGTTTTACTTTGACCATCTGTAGATAAAATAACATCATATTTACTAAACATAATATTTTCTTCAAAATCAATATGAATTTTTATATGATATTTTATAATTAATTGTTCTTTTATATCGGACTTATTATTTTCATAATTATTAACACCATTATTAGAATTTTTATTTTTATCAAATGCTAGAATAAGATTAACAATAGAAAATAAGAAAAATACTATTACTAGTATTACAACTATAATTAATTTTTTATTATGATGAACTTTATTATTTAATGTTATATCATTTTTTAGCGGTTCGTCTTTTTTGATAAAAGATGCATCTTCAACTATTTCACCATTTTTTTGTTTGTTTTTCGTATTTTTTTCCACATTAAAACTTCTCATTACTTCTTACTCCACTCTACAAAAATATATTTGTTAATCTAATTATACTATAAAAAATATAATATTACTATTTTAAACTCATCAACCATTTATTTATTATTTTCATAATTTTATCACTTGGATCTAAATTATTTTTAAGTCTTGCTTGAATTAACTTGTTATCTTTAACTTCAATAGTAACAAAAGATTTATTTAAATTACTTTTTTTACGCATAAAATATATTTCTGTTTTACCATTACTATAATCTTTAATATAAGTTCTTAAACAATTATTTTGATTTTTACCTTCATCTAACATTTCTTTAACTGATGATGCTGGATATATTACATAATTATTATCTTCATATTTATTCTTGATTAATTTGGAACTTATTTCTTTAATTTTTTTATCATAACTTTTATCAAAAACAATATATTTCTTTTCAAATAATTTATTATGTTCTTCCATAAGATTTTTAGGAAATATAATATTCTTTTCTTTTAAATTATACCCTAAGTCTCTAGCCAAATTTAAATAATCCCGATATTCTACAATATTTACATTTTGCTTTTTTAAATAATAATATAATTTAACTATATCTATTTTTTTTATTTCTAATATTTGTTCTACAATACGCAAATATCTTACAATAAAGTTTATAATACGCATATCTTTTATTTTACATATTTGTAATGCTTTATATTGATAAAAATCGAAATTATTTTTAAGCATAAAGTCAAAATATTCGCCATTTTTATCTAATAATATTCTAGCATTATTATCATATTTTAATAGATGAGGATTATCAAAAGCTAGAGAATAAAATTTATCTTTAATTAAATATTCAAAACAAGAAAAATGAAGAGGAATATAAGTTAAATTGGAAACAAATAGATGTTGATTTTTTAAATAATCTTTTGCAAGCCATATATTAGTATAGCGATAAATAGTATCTTTCAATAAATCTAGGTTATCAGTATATAAAATCCCATCATCATAATTATTTAAATAATTATCTATTCTATAATTATAAATTTCATCATCTTTCTTATTTTGTTTATCAATATCTTTATAAAAATAAGTAACATTTCCCTTTAAATCTATTATTTTATTATTTAAAACATGATAAGCATGTTTAATTTTAGTTTCCATTATTCTATAAGGAATTGCTAAATTAGGATGATCATAATAAACATATTCATCTATTACATATAATATAACTTCATTATTAACTACATCAAAAATATAATAGGTATCAAAAAAAGCATATTGTTTAATTTTATCTATATCAAAAATTTTAAATTCTGTATCATCAACAATATTACAAAACTTTTGACAATTTTGACAAAAACCATACTTATCTATTTCATGAGCACATATAGGACAATAATTTTTGCTATTATCTTCATCTCTTAAAATATAATTAGTGGTTTTTTTGTGAATAAAATTTCTAATTAATATGGGAATATCTTCAATATCTTGCCAATAATCTAACTTTGCTTCAATAATATTACCCGTATATGTATCAAATTGTAATTGTCTCATTACTACTCATCTCTTTAATTAATTTTTTTGATTTGGCTAATACCAATAATTTTATCACCTATTTTAATATTTAATTTACTAAATATTTTCATTTCATCATTACCTAAATCTTCATAAATTTTTTTAGTTATTATAAATACATTTCCTGTTACTTTATATAATTTGTTAATTTCTAATTCTTTAATAATATTTAAATTATTATTATCATCTCTATTAACTATTAAAAATCCTAATAAAGAACCATTTTCATCTTTTAAATTTAAAGCAGTAATAATACCTTTTTTAAATTCAAATTTTTTTATTTCTGTAATTGTTACTTCTAAATTTATAGACTTGATATCACCCATAATATTAGCAATTTTTGTAATATATTCATCATTATTCATACTTATTTAACTCTTTCTATAGCTTTAACACAAAATAATTTATTATCATTTATATATTCTTTTATTGGAAAATCATTTAAATCATTATTTTCTTCATTTAATATAGACACATTGCCTTGTAATAAATAATTATCATTAACATTTATTTCTTTTAATAAAGTTTTCATATTATCTCTAATACCTGCAATTAAGCATATTATTTTATTATTATCATCTTTTATAGTTACAAAAGCAAAAATATAATTATCAAATTCCATTCTTTTAATACTAGTTATTTTTCCTTTAATAGTTATATTTTTTAATTTACCAAATATATCACCAATATTTGTTATATAACCATCAAAGTTATCAATTTGAGTATTTATTTTATTTAATTTTAACTTATTAGTCATTTTTGCACTTCCTTTAATTTATTGTATCATTTGCTATTAGAAAATTACAACAATTAAAAGTAAAAATGTATAATATATAAAAAATAAAGACTTTTTATAAGAATTTTGATACAATTTGTGTAGTGGTGAAAAATGAAAAATAAATGTGTATATTGTACTAACTGTGGAAGTAAAAATTCAAGCAAGGATAAAATTTGTAAAAAATGTAAGGAAAAATTAGAAGTTAAAGATCATCTTTTTAAAGAGTTTATGTATAATCATACAAAAGATAAACTAAAAAGTGATATAACAGATAATATTTTTTCACTTATTTCTAGATTTTTAATAAGTCATTTATATGGTACAGTTTTTGTTGCTACAATAATATTTACGGGAGTTTCTGCTGTTACTTTGGCAATAAACACAAATAACAAAGTTTATACAAAGACAAAAGCAGCACCGATAGTTGTAACATCGTGTCATAAAGTTGATTCCGTTAGTCCCGTGTTAGCTTGTTCAAAAGGATATGAATTAATAGATGGTAAATGCCTAAAAGAATCTACTGTTAAAGCCAAAGAAAAAAACATATGTAAAGATGGATATTACTTAAAAGGAAATAAGTGTGTTAGTAATAAAACATATACTACTTATGAAAAACAATGTATTGCTACTAATGAAAATTTAAAACAATATGGTTTGACTGTAAATAGTAAAAATGTATTAGGAACGGAAATTTTTGAAGGTACTTGCACTGTAAATATATGTGGACAATTTATAGATGGTGAGTGTAGAGCTGGAAATCTTGAAGAAATAGGTTATACAGATGTTCCTGTTTGTAAAAATGGTACAACTTTAGTAGATAACGAATGTAGGGAAAGTATGACCCCAACCAAAGAATATAGTTGTAAAGATGGTAAATTAGATAATAATAAATGTATTGTAACTGAAGAAACAGAACCAATTCCAACATGTGAAGAAGGATATGTATACAACGAAGATTGTAATGTGTGTGAAGTGGAGTAATGCGTTAT
>CANPXQ010000071.1 GCA_947586295.1 uncultured Bacilli bacterium | reverse complement strand
TCTAATCATCGTAGGCGAGGCGGCATCATTTGTTGAAGCTGTTAATAATAATTATGCTACTAACCGTAAAACCAGCCTAAAAGATAAAATAACTTTACTTTATTAAGTATAAAAATATAAATTGTAGACATAATACTTTTAGAGGTGGATTATGAAAAAAGCAATGAGTATTATGGCTACTATGGCTGTAATTGGTGCAACTGGGGCCGTAGCTTATACGATGATGGATCGTAAAAAACAAGCCAAAGTAGAAAAGATTTTAAATAATGCAGCTGATGAAGCCCATAAAATGTTAAAAAAGATGGATAACTAAATATTAAATAGCAAAAATATTTAATATTTTTTTATTTTCTATTATTTCGACAAATTATTTTATTTAAATAAGGTATAAAATAAAAGGTGATATAATTTGAAAAAATATTTTAAATTAATTATTGGAGCAATTTTGCTTGGAGCCTTATTCGCTTATTTATTTTATAAAGATATTAATAAAGAAGTAATTGCTTTAGAAAAAGAGAAAGATAATATATATTTATTTCAAGTGGGAGTATTTAAAAATCTTGATAACGCGAATAATTATGCAAAACAAATGGCTTCTAAAATTATATATCAAACGGATGATTTTTATCGCGTCATAGTTTGTCTTACGACTGATGATGATAATAAAGAAAAACTAATTAATTATTATAAGGAAAATAATCTAAATTATTATATTAAACAAATCAATAATCAAACTATTTTCAATAAAATTAATAAATATGAAGAGTTACTTAAAAAAAGTACCAAAGAAAAAGCTATTAATGAAGTATGTCAAAATATGCTTAATATATTTTTAACATATTCTTAAAAATTAAGAGCATAATAAAAATATGAATAAAAGAAAAATAGAATACTTAATTCTTATGTTAATTTTTATATTATTTCTTTTTCGAAATAATTTTTTAACATTTATGCAAAAAAAAGATAATAACTTAAATAAAGAACTATTAAATAATATTTGTAATACAACCTTAGAAGAAGAAAATAATAATTTAAAAACTTTATTAAATTATGATTATAATGCGGATTTTTCTTATCACGTAAGTAAAGTATTATATCGTGATATATATAATTTTAAAGAAGAAATAACAATTTATAAAGGAAAAAATAATAATTTAAAGGTTGGAGATGCGGTTATTGATAATTATGGTTTAGTTGGAGTAATCGAAAATGTTTATCCAAATAAAGCTTTGGTTAAATTAATAACTAATAAAAAGATAAATATATCGGTAAAAATAAATGATAGTTATGGAATATTAAAAACTGATAATGAAGAAATATATGTTAGCAATTTAACTAAATATGATAACGTATCAATAGGAGATAATATTTATACTTCAGGTATTGGTAATTTACCAGGCAATATTTTAATTGGAAAAGTAAAAGATATTACTATTGATGAATTAGATATTGAAAAAATTATTAGTATTGAATTAGCCGCATCTTTAAATAATCTAAATTATGTTTTTATAGTAGGTTTAAAATGATTTATTTATTACTAGATATACTTATATATAATTATACTATTTATAATACATACTTTTTTTTAATGAGTATTATTCATCGAAGTTATTTAACCGTATTATTTATTGGTTTTATTTTAGATTTTGTAATCTTACATACTTATTTTTTTAATATTCTTTATTTAACTATTGCTTATTTAATTACTAAATTTATTTTAAAAAGAAGAAATATAATTATCTATTATTTGTATATGTTAACAGTTGTATTAGGTTATTTTTTTCTATCGAATATTTTATTTAATACCCTAAGTTTTCATAATTTAGGCCAAATTATTATTTTAAATAGTATTTTTATTTTAATTAGTTATAAAAATAATAATCAAGACATAAAATTAATTGGGTGAATATATATTGGAAGAAATATTATTAGACTTTAAAAAGAAAAGAAAAAATAAAATTTTTAATACGCGTAGTAAGAACAAGAAGAAAAAAAATATTTTTATAACCCAAATATTACTCGGAATTATAGTATTTTTAATTAGTTTAATTTTTGTTAAAAGTAGTGATCATAATTTATTACTATATAAAGAATATGTATTTACGGAAAGTATGCCTTTTACAAAATTTAAAAATTTATATGAAAAACTTTTTGGAGATGCTATACCCAAAACTAATCAAGATAAAACCGTTTTCAGCGGTACTTTAGTTTATAAAGATATTTCCGATTATTTAGATGGCGAGGCCTTAACAGTTAATAGTAATTCTTTAGTTTCCAATTTAAATGGGGGAATAGTCGTATATATTGGAGAAAAAGAAGGCTATGGTAATACGGTAATTGTTCAAGGAAATGATGGGGCTGATATATGGTATGGAAATATTACTAATGTTGTTGTAAAATTATATGACTATATTGAAAAAGATACTTTTATTGGGGAAACAGTAGATGATACCTTATATTTAGTAATTAAAAAGAATAATGAATTTTTAAAGTATGAAGAATATAAAAATTAATTATTTTACTTTATATTTTCTTTTTATTGCTTTTTTATGTGGATTTATTAAAAATGCTTTAATAATTTTTTTTATTGTATTAATGCACGAGTTGGGACATTTAATATTTATTAAAATATATGGTTTTGAAATAGAAGAAATTAATATTTATCCTTTTGGTGGTCTAACTAAAGTAAATAAAGATCTTAATACGCCTATAAATAAAGAACTTATTATTGCTTGGGGTGGAGTAATAGCGCAACTATTTATCTATTTATTAATATTTTTACCAGTGTTTAGTTCTAATACTAAACAATTGATCTTTAATTATAATACTTCTATCATTATGTTTAATTTATTACCAATTATTCCATTAGATGGAAGTATTATTACAGCTTCTTTTTTCGCAAAGTTTTTATCTTTTCAAAAAACTTATCGTCTAATGATTATTTTATCCTTAATTAATATCTTTATTTTTTTAATCTTTAATTATACACATTCTTTAAATAATTATTTAATAATATGTTTTTTAATATATAAAACCTATGAATATTATCATAATCAAAAATATATTTACAATCGTTTTTTATTAGAACGTTATTTAAAAGTTTTTCCTTTTTCAAAAATTAATACTCGAAAGGGAACATTAGATATTTTAAAAAAAGATACTTATCAATATTTTCGAGAAAATGGCCAAATTAAAAGTGAAAAAACAAAGCTTAGGGAAAGGTTTGACAAAAACTATTTCGATAAATTATAATGATTTTTAGATTGTGGTGGTTTAATGGATAATTTAGTTATTGGGTTAAAAACAATGATGGTTTTTCTAAATAGTTTATCTTTGCAGACAGATATTACTTTTGATCCATTAATTATTGATTGGTTTAATAGGGGAAAAATGCGATTTAATATTTTATTAAATGGTAGGAAGGTAGGTTATATTGCTTATCAATATAAGATGAATCAAGAGTTATATTTTGGAACTCAAAAAGTTTATTCTAAAAAAATGAGTGGCAAAATAAATTTAAATAATCCTTATGATTTAGATTATGTCATTGAAATTGATAGTTTATTGGAAGATGCTATTATTAATGGCAAATTTAATATTAGATTTGATAAAGAAAATAAGGCTTATTCTACTTTTACGGCTTTAAAAGAAGTTTATAAAAATTATATTGATTATCATAAATCTAATGAAAAAATTGATGTTTCGTTGGGAATTGATAGTCTATATTCAGCCAAGATTACGGATAAGTTTGGAACGGAACAATTATTGCTTTTTCCCTTTAATAGCGATACAACTTTTCTTTATAATTATATTAGTAAAGATCTAAATCACTTGACGGAATTTTCCGCCTTAATAAAAGATGAACAATTTAAAATTAATAGTGTACCCATTTTTAAATATGTAATGCAAAAAAGTTATAAATTTATAGATTTGGTATTAAAGGATGAACAGTTTATGCAACACAGTAATACCAAAATTGATATCAATAATATAGTTTCATTAATGCATAAAATATATCCTTATTATCAAAAGACTATAAAAAAAGTTGCCCAATCTTTAGAAAGTGATATTTCTTATGGTTATTGGTTTAATAATTTACTTTCTTTATGTATTCATAATATGGAAAAACAAGATATTAAAACTTTATTTGGTATAGAAAGTAAAGATGTTATTTTAGATGGTAATAAAAAATCTTTAACGGATTTGTATACGGCCACTATGCATAGAAGTCGGGAAAAAACGCCGTAATAGCTTACTTAATTTCATAATATAATAAAATAGGCAATAATGATTTGACATTTAAGCATATTTTTGATAAACTTAAGTAGTTTTAAGTAATTTCGAAAAAAACCGCTCAAAAATGGTTGTAAATACTTTAAGTTACCATTATGGCGCGTCTTAGGTTAGGAGGTATGAAATGAAAGCTATATTTGAAACTGGTGGAAAACAATACTATGTATCTGAAAATGATAAAATTTATGTAGAAAAATTAGATGCAGAAGTAGGTAAGGATATTACTTTTGATAAAGTATTATTTGTTGATGGAAAATCTGGTAATCCATATGTTGCAGGAGCATCTGTGGTATGTACAGTTGAAAAACATGGAAAAACTAAAAAGATTAAAGTCTTCAAATATCGTCCTAAAAAGAAATATCGGAAAACTCAAGGTCATCGTCAACCATATACTTGTTTAGTGGTAAAGAAAATTAATGGTTAATAATGATAACTATTGAAGTTAAAAATAAAGAAATAAGTGTAAAAGGTCATGCAGGCTTTAAAAATTCGGGTAGTGATATTGTTTGTGCTAGTGTATCTAGTATTATTTATACTAGTATAAATGGTATTTTAAATATTGATAAAAGTGCTATCAAATATATTGATAATGAAAAATTACTTAAAATTGAAATTTTACGAAAGAGTACTGTAGTTGATATTTTACTTGATAATATGGTGGGATTATTGGAAGAAATTGAAAACCAATATCCTGAAAATGTGAAAATAATTAAAAAAGGAGGCTAAGTATGTTTAAGTTATATATTAAATTAGATATTCAAAGATTTGCCCATAAAAAAGGACAATC
>CANPXQ010000070.1 GCA_947586295.1 uncultured Bacilli bacterium | reverse complement strand
GCTCTTAAGGTAGCTTTGGCTGTTGTTACACCTTCCAAAAATTTATCTTCAGCCTCTGGACCAAAATTATCTGTATCGACTGTAATGGTTATATCCCCTTCAGTAGTAAATACTAAACTATCAGTTGTACCGGTTAAGACATTGACATTACTATTAGCACCATCACCTATTTGAGCTTGAAAGTAAGCATATGTTGCTCCTACAACTAGTAGTAAAATAGTTACAACAGCCACTATTAATAAGATATTTCTTTTTTTATTTTCACTCATATATAGTAAGTCATCTCCTATTAGGATATTTACATTTTCTATATAATAAATATCCTTCTATCCCCCATTGTACTATATATATATATATCAAGCGACCGTTTTTAGTTTAGAAAAACTTTACTTTTTTTGACAAAATATTATATTTAATTATTAGTTATGTCCAGTTAAAAAGGAGATATATTTTTATTATCTCCCCACCAGAATATGTAGTTTTCTTATTAAAACTCCCCAGTAGATTATCTAGAGTCAAAACAAAAGAAAACTCCATCAAAAGATGAAGTTATCTTACATTGTCAACCAGGATTATTTATTACTCGATAGCCACCCGGAAGCGAAAACATTTTCACACTTTTTCAAGTACATTATAAATACACTATATTTATTCTAATACTGCTTTAATTCTTCTTACACCTGCTGAGGAACTTTCTTCTTTAATTATTTTAAAATGTCCTAATTCACTAGTGTTTTTAACGTGAGGACCACCGCATAATTCTTTAGATACATCTGCAATACTATAAACAGTTACTAATTCCGGATACTTTTCAATAAACATACATTCTGCACCACTTTTTAAGGCTTCTTCTTTAGGCATTTCGGTAACTGTAACATCCATTTTTTGCTTAATCCATTCATTTACTAATTCTTCAGTTGCTTTTATTTCTTCAGCACTTAATTTATGATCACAAGAAAAATCAAAACGCATTCTTTCACTGGTTATATTACTTCCTTTTTGATGAACATCGGGACCAACCACTCTTTTTAAAGCGGCATTAAGTAAATGAGTTGCTGTATGATATTTAGTTTCCATTTCTCCATTACCTGCTAGACCACCTTTAAATTTTCCACTAGAAGCGGTTCGTGATAGCTCTTGATGTTCTTTAAAACGCTTTTTAAAGCCATCTATATCAACTGCAATATTTCTTTCTTTAGCTAGTTCCACTGTAAGTTCAATCGGAAAGCCATAAGTATCATATAGATGAAAAGCTGTAACATCATCTATCGTAGTATTATCTTTAATTACTTTAGCAAATTCTTTTAACCCTTTTTCTAAAGTCCGATTAAATTTTATTTTTTCATTTTTTAAGACATCATATACTACTTGTTCATTATCTTTTAATTCTTGATAATATTTGCCATATTTTTGAATAATAAGACGAGCAATTCTTTCTTCCCAATTACTATTAATATCAATATTTAATTTTTTGGCATATCTTATTGCTCTTCTAATTAATCTTCTTAAAATATAACCTTGATCGGTATTACTAGGTTTAATTCCAGCATAATCGGCACTAATAAATACCGCCGTTCTTAAATGATCAGCAATAATACGCATACTTTGTTCATTACCAATATAAGGTAATGAGGCTATTTGCTCAATTTCTTCTATAACATCTTTCCAAATAGAAGAAGCATAATTATCATTAACTCCTTCTAATATAGCAGTTGTTCTTTCAACACCCATACCGGTGTCAACATTTTTCTTAGGCAAATCAGTAATATTTTTTTCTTCATCTAAATAATATTGCATAAAAACATTATTCCATATTTCTACCCAACGATTATCACTTGGATCAAAATCAGTAGGAATATCTTCATCACTACGAAAATAAAAAATTTCCGTATCCGGACCACAAGGTCCAGTTTCTCCAGCTATCCAAAA
Organism: uncultured Bacilli bacterium; assembly: GCA_947586295.1. GTDB lineage: Bacteria > Bacillota_I > Bacilli_A > RF39 > UBA660 > Onthocola_B. Next base: position 3,173 of record CANPXQ010000070.1, on the reverse strand, counting down.
ATTATCTTTTTCCGTCTTAGCAATTCTTTCTTTAGGAATGCCTAAACTTAACCATTTATCATAGCTTACTTGATCAAAAGGAATATTACCTTTACCAGCATAAACCGTAACAGCTAATCTTTCAACTGGAATATTTAAAACTTCCGTTAAAAATTCAAAACTCCAAGCAATAGATTCATCTTTAAAATAATCTCCTAATGACCAATTACCTAACATTTCAAAGAAAGTATGATGAGTAGCATCTCCTACTTCATCCAAATCCGTAGTTCTTAAACATTTTTGATAATTGCATAATCTTACACCATAAGGATGTTTTTGTCCCATTAAATAAGGAATTAAAGGTTGCATACCTGCCGTATTAAATAAAACTGATGGGTCATTTTCTGGTACTAAGGGAGCACTAGGAATTTGTTTATGATTTTTACTTACAAAAAAATCAATATATAAATCTTTTAAATTTTTCATTATTCGATCCCTTCTAAAAATTTAAATATCTTATTTTTTAAATCTTCTTTAGTTCCGTCATTAGCTAAAGTATAATCAAAATCATTATAATTATCTAAAGCTGTTTCGGTAATATGAGCTTGTTCCGTTATACTCAATTTACTTAAAGCAAATTGGTTTTCCACATAAATACTATACACATTATCTAAACTATTTTTTAATCTTTCAATTTCCTCAGGCATTCTCGCATCACTAATAATTATATTATTAATTCCGGCAAGTTCATAAATATCAATATCTTCTAACATTCTTTTAGTAAAAAATTCAGAATTATAATTGCGAATTTTCGTTCCAAATTCTTGTAAAAATTGACGCGGTTTATTTTCACTAATTCCATCCCAATCCGTTAATTCTTTAGCAAAATTCTTTAAATACTTACTATATTGGGTTACAACACAAGTATCTAATTTATAAATATAATATTCATTTATAAACTTTGCCACTTCACTCTTACCACTTCCTGCTTTACCAGCAACAATAAATATTCTCATAATTTCCTCCTTCTAATAAAAAAAGAACGCTACCAAGGAGAGCTTTTGCTCGGTACCATCCTTTTATTTCCTTAATTCTTTTAACGACCTTAGCCGATTAATCTTAAAAAGCAGCATTGTATACTATATTTGTTAGTTTTCACCAACCACTAACTCTCTAAAAAAACAATCATATACAAAATCTTTTCTCATCGATTACTTAATTAATATACCATAAATCTTTTTATTTGCCAATACCTATTTTAATTCTATAATTTCATTATTATTGAAAAAATCAAATTTATTATCTAAAAATTGATAAATAACTTTAATAATTGAAAGTATTGGCGTTGCTAATATCATACCTACAATACCAAAGAAATAACCAAAGACTAATAAACCAACAATAATAACAACCGGATGTAAATTTGTAGCTTTACTCATAACTATTGGTTGTAAGACATAACTTTCAATTAATTGAACAACACAAGCAATTATTAAAACACCAAAACCAATTAAAGGACTTTGCGTTAAACCAACTATTGTCGCTACAGCCGTACCAATATATGGTCCTATATAAGGAATTAAATCCGTAATACCACAGAATAATCCAAATAACAAAGAAGCATTTAAGCCAATTAAAGTAAAGCCAATAACATCGCAAATAAAGACCATACAAGCTACTAATAAAGTACCATTAACACATTTTCTTACTTCTTTACCAATATTATTTAATAATTGTAAAGCTTCCATTTGATGTTTTTTAGGTAAAAATTTAATTAAAACATTAGATATATCATCAAAATCAAATAACATATATATACCAATAATTAATCCAAATAAGATATTACCGATTCCACTAAATAAAGAAGTTACAACATTAACAATAGTATTAGGTAGTCCTTCGGATAAACTAATTCCATAATTATTTATTGTTGCCAGTAAATTATTTTTAAATATTTCAATATTTAATCCTTCTATTTCAAATTTATTAAAAATATTATTTATAAAATCTCCTATTTTAGTAATAATACTTGGTAATGTACCTAATAATTCATTTATTTCTTTATACAATACCGGAATAAAAATTTGAAAAATTAAAACGAGAAATATAATAAATATAGCATAAACAATTATAGAAGCAACAATTCTTGGCATTCCTTTTTTAGTCATTTTAGTAACCAAAGGATTAAACAACCAAGCAATAACAAAACCAATAAATAAAGGCGATAATATTTTAAATAAAGTACCACATAATTTAAAAATACCTAACATTCTACCTATTCCAATAGTTGCAAAAATAATCGCTATAATTAAAGCAAAATACAATACTTTTAAAATATTTCTCCCTAAATAAATTATTTCATTTAAACCTTCATTATCAATACCTTTTTTCTTTTTAAACATAATATACCTCTTATTAATATTATAGTATTTTTTTATTTAATTAATATATTTTTCTTTTTTATTAGACATATATTGACAAAAAAGCCTCTTATTCAAAGGCTTTATCTAACTTTAATTCTTTATTTTTCTTTTTCGTATTATTGATTATATATATTAAAAACTCTCTTTTATTAATATAATCTAATTTATTAAATAATATATATATTTGTTCTATATCTCTTTGTTTACATGCTGTAATCATTAATTGTTTATTTTCAATATCTATATTATAGGAGTTATATTTATTAGCAAAATTACTTAATAAATTTTTATTATTTATAATTGAATATAAATATTGACCTAATTCAAAATTATTAACAAAGTCTTTAGTTAATACTTCTTTCGTATCGATTACCTTTTTATTTCTTACTAATACAATACATAAATTACCATTTAAATAACCATCAGCAATATTAGCTCTATCTATAGAATTAATTATTTCTTCTTTAGTAAAATTTAAAGTAAATGCATCTATTTCTTCTAAATTACGAGGATTAAATAAATGTGCTATATCTAAAACCGAAATATCAATTAATACTTCTTGTCCTTTAATTAATTGTAAAGCAAGAAAATACTTTAATTCTTCCATAATATCCCTTCCTTTAGCGAAGAGTATATTATAGCAAAAGAAATTAAATTTTGTCAAATCATTAATTTTGCTTTAAGTTTTAAATAAAATTTGCTGTGTATTAGATATGAGGTGATGGATTAAAGTTATAATCAGCATAAACATCATATATATTAATTGGAAAG
>CANPXQ010000069.1 GCA_947586295.1 uncultured Bacilli bacterium | reverse complement strand
TTTACCTTGTACTAAACACGGAAAAAGAATTACTTCACAGATAGGATATCTTCTTTTAATTGTACTCATAATATCTCTTACGGCCGCTCCACTAGAAGCCGTAACAACCCCAATTTTTTCTGGAAATTTGGGAATAGCTTGCTTTTTTTCTTTAGCAAATAAACCTTCATAAGCTAATCTTTTTTTTAATTTTTCATATTCAATATATAATGCTCCTAAGCCATCTAATTCCATTTTTTCAACATAAATTTGATAACTTCCTTGCATTGGATAAGCACTAATTCTTCCTGTTACTAAAACATTCATCCCATCTTCCACTTTAAAAGTTAATTTTAAAGCATCACGATTAAACATTACGGCATTAATTCGCGCATCATCATCTTTTAAAGAAAAATATAAATGTCCTGTGGGATGATTTTTAAAATTACTAATTTCTCCTTTAATAAAAACTTTATTTAAAAATAAATCATGATCTAATAAACCTTTAATATAATTATTTATTTCTCTAACCCTTAAATATTTATTTTCTTCCATTGCTTAATTCCTTTCCTATATCAGTTATTAAAGCATAATTTTGACGATAACAATTAATTAATTCATCTTTATCAATTATCTTTACATCTTTTATACCATTTAATGTATATAATTTTTCTTCTTTTTCAATATAATCTAATAAATTAATAAAATATTCGGGAGTTAACACATCATACATTTCTTTAAATATTTGATAAGCCTCATAACTAGATGTTTTTAAAAAAGTTTTTAAATTATCTTTTATGATATCTCTTCGCAGATTATAATAATTTAAATTATTTTCCCTGGCTGCTAATTTTTTACGTGTATCAAAATATTTCGTCCCCGCAAATTCTATCGAAATATTTGGAACAAAATCCGTAAGGATATTTTCATTATCAATTATTGCCACAAACATTTTTTCAGGCGTAAAAATAATACCCCAATTTCGATGTAAACGATCCCAATTACCTAAAAAAATATCTAATAAATACATTTTTATAATATCTCGAAACAATTCGAGAATTTCTTCTTTATTCTTTATGGAAGCAAACTTTTTTTCTAAGAAAAACCAAATTTCGTATAAAGAAGAACTTTCTTCTCTTGCTAGACCTAACTGTTCCATAGTTTGAAACTTACCATAGTTATTTAAATCTTCACTTACTATATAAGCTTCTTCATAATCACTTTCATTGGGTAAAATAATATTAATACTGGGCGATATTAAAGATATTTTTCGTGCCATATAATAGGTTATTAATTCTTTTACAGCTAAAGAATAATTTAATAATTTATTTTCGCTATCATAGGCTTTTTTGACATAAAAACGCCCCCTTGTTAAATCAAGAGGAGTTGCCATTTCCACTTTCTGCACTTTTAAGATATCTGCTACCGAAAACTTCATTCTTTAATAATCCTATCTAAAACAGCATTAATAATATTTTTAACCGCTTCATCACAGTATTTTTTAGCGAGTAAAACAGCTTCATTAATAACTACTATTTCTGGAGTATCCATATATTTTAACTCATAAATAGCCATTCTTAAAATCGCTGTTCCATTTTTATCTAAACGATCAATAGTCCAATCTTTCATATATTTATTCGCAATTTTATCTAATTCATCGGCATATGTTATAACTCCAAAAACTATATCTTTAACAAATTCATTATCAATAGTTAAATTTTCTTTTATAACACTATTGATATCATAAGTAATTTTTTGCTCCTTATAAATATCAATTTGATATAAAATAATCATTATTTTTTCTCGTAATTCACTTCTAGTTAATGCCATAAACATACCTCTCTATAAGAAAATTATAGCAAATTTTTTCATAAAATAATAGTTAATTTTCTTTTAATAAATCAAAATCAACATTTCCTTTTATTCCCTTAATTACCCCTTGATTAGTAAATTGCCACATATCATAATTTAAATAACTTGTATTTTCCGTATAATGGGCTAACCAAATCTTAGGATACATTTTATCAAACCAAAAATTTTCTAAATAAAATTTACTACTATAAAGCATTCCTTCATAACCGGCCTCTTCAACAACTTGAATAAAATTAAGCGCTAAATCATTTAAATCATTAAAATTAAGATGAAATTGATTCCAATTACTCCAGTTTTCCCAATCAAATACAATCGGCAATTCTAACTTTTCCCCATTTAAAGCATTTATTATCCACTGAGCTTCTTCTATAGCTTCTAAAACATTTTGCGCTTTACTATATAAATATATTCCTACTTTTAAACCGGCTTCTTTCGCTTTCTTAATATTTTTTAAGTAGTATGAATCCATATTTATTTTTTCACCTATACCTGATCTTATCCCTATTCTAAGCATTACAAAACTGACGCCTTCTTCTTTAACTAAATTATAATCAACATCTTCTTGCCATTTAGATACATCAATACCAAATTCTAAATCTGATTTTTGATACTTTTCTTTTACCATATCGACAGTTACATTATTTACCGGTATCTTAGAAGTATTATTATAAGGGCGAACAACCTTTAAAGTTAAATTATAAGTTGCTTCATTTAAACTACTATCAGTTACAATATATTTAATTTTATAACTTCCTTCTTTAGTTAAATCATATTCACCCGTAATTTTACAATCTAAATAACGATCATAATTATCCGCTATCATAATTAAATCACATAAATTACCATCATAATTAATATCTACACTTTTACTAGCACCACCAAATATTTTCGGTTTTTCATCATCTATTACTTCATATTCATATAATCCTTTATATTTTTGTCCCTTATATTTATAGGTAAATTCTTGCTTTTCTATCCCTACTTCCTCCGTCTTTAATTTAGTATCTATAATCGTTGCATTACTATCAATTAATCTATCCTTTAAATTAACTATTTCATATACTTTTATTTTCTCTTTTTGCCAATTAAAGTAAATTTCTTTTTGCTTCTTAAAAAAAGAAAAAAAGATAACTCCGATAATAATTAATAAAATTATAATTAATCCGATAATATATTTTCTTTTTTTCATATAACCCTCATATTTATCATATCAAAACACTATATTTAGTACAAGTCATAAATATTCTTATATAAAAATAAAATTTATAAAGGGATAAATATGAAGGATAAACATTTTGATAAATTATTATTTATATTAGTTATCTTAATTGCTATATTTGGAATTATTATGATTTATTCAGCTAGTAGTATATGGGCAGAATATAAATATAATGATCCTTTTAAATTTGTTAAAAGTCAAAGTATTTTTTTAATTATTGGTTTAATAGTAATGTATATATTATCAAAAGTAAATTATCATAATTATGAAAAATATGCTAATATTATTCTTTTAATATGCTTTATTTTATTATCATTAGTTTTAATACCAGGTATTGGAAGTATAAGAAATGGTTCTAGGAGTTGGTTTGGGATTGGTTCTTTAGGTATTCAACCTAGTGAATTTGCTAAAATTGGTTTAATTATTTATGTAGCAAAATACTTAAGTAAAAATAATAGAATTATAAAAGATATTAAAAAAGGAGTTATACCTATATTAGGGGTTATTGGCATCTTTTTTCTTTTAATTATGTTAGAACCGGATTTTGGTACAGCTATGGTAATTGTTTTAACTTTAATAGTTATGATTTTTATTTCTGGCGTTAAATTATCTTTTTTTGTTAAAGTAGGTTTAGTGGGTATTGCTGGCATTGTTGGTTTAATTATTATTGCTCCTTATCGACTATTACGGATTATTTCGTTTTTAAATCCTTGGAGTGATCCTTTAGGGAGCGGATATCAAATCATTCAATCATTATATGCTATTGGTCCTGGGGGCTTATTAGGACAAGGATTCTTACAATCAAGACAAAAACAATTTTATTTACCAGAACCGCAAACAGATTTTATTTTTTCAATTATTAGTGAAGAATTTGGATTCTTAGGAATATTAATTGTAACTAGTTTTCTTCTTTTTCTTTCTTATCGCATAATTAAAATAAGTTTAAAATGTAAAGATTTATTTGGTAAATACTTAGCCTTTGGTTTAGGTATTGGTATTATTATTCAAGCTTTACTTAATCTCGCAGTAGTTATTGGTTTAATACCTGTAACAGGAGTTACTTTACCATTTTTCTCTTATGGTGGTTCTTCTTTATTAGTTTCAATGGCCAGCATTGGTATAGTTTTAAATATTTCGAAAAACTAAATTTTCTTAACTCTTTTTCTAACTAATACTTCATCTTTAATATAAGTTGTATATCCTACTTTTTGATATATCCTATTACTATTATTTATGACCTTTTTTTCATCAATAGTTAAAGGTATATAAGAATTAGTAATATTTTTATTACTAAGATATTTATTTTTTAATATTTTATTATCTATTAAAGTTAATATAATATTTATAATAGGTATAAACAAAACAATATATCGCCATATTTTAATAAATATATTAGCATTTTTTCTTCTTTTTAATTCTTCTTTAAAAAACGCATTAGATATTTTAAAATCTACTTTATATCCTTTTTTACTAACTTCTAATATTGCATAATTAAAACTATGATTAGATATTTCTAATGTTTTAAAAATACTTATAACTTCTATTATTATTCCACCACAAATAATTAGTATTTTCATTATATCCCTCAATAATAAATATTCTAACACATTTAATAATAGAAGTTAAAAAAATATTATTGTAATTCTAATTTATAAGGATTAGATATCGTTCCTTCACCTGAAGATAATACTACATCAGAAGAGATATAGAAAGTAGGACGGACAGAAGTTGCAATAGTAGGTTTAGAAATAGCAGAAGTGTTTGGATCTATATCTCCATATTCACCTATAGTAGCTACAGCATCATTAAAATAATAGCTACGTGTAATAAGCCACTCCTCACTGCTGAATAGCCATATACCTATGTTATTGTAGTTTATATAATTGAAGTTAAGATCCATTAAATTCCAGTATTTACTATCTACTCCGTACATATAATCACTTATATACATCAATCCTATTTCATCTTTATATATTAGATCTTCTTCGGTACAAGGAATTTTTGAAGAATCTTCTGTATAACAAACTCTATCTCCTGCTTGTACTTTATTTTTTCCTATTTCATA
>CANPXQ010000068.1 GCA_947586295.1 uncultured Bacilli bacterium | reverse complement strand
GAATAGTTTTTGTACCTGATAAAAGATTAGATTATTTAAAAAGTATATATGAACCGGAAAGAGTTATTCCTACAACTTTTGAATTTACCGATATTGCGGGATTAGTAAAAGGAGCTCATGATGGGGAAGGATTAGGTAATAAGTTTTTATCTTATATTCGGGAAGTTGATGCAATAGTAGAAGTTGTTCGATGCTTTGATGATGCTAATATAACTCACGTTAGTGGTAAAACTGATCCTATTCGCGATATTGAAATTATAAATGTAGAATTAGTACTTGCAGATTATGATATCGTTATTAATCGTTTAGGTAAAATAGAAAAAAAAGCTGATACAACGAAAGAAAAAAGTATAGTTTTGGAATGTTCATTATTAAAGAAAGCTAAGGAAGCTTTAGAAAAAAATATTCCTTTACGTAATTTAGAATTTACGGCGGATGAATTATTAGTTCTTAAAAATTTTAATTTTTTAACATTAAAACCCGTTATATATGTAGCTAATGTTGATGAAGATACTATAGCGGTTGGAGATAATGATTATTCTTTACAAGTTAAAGAGTATGCCGGTAAAGAAAAAAATGGAGTTATTGTAATGTGCTGCAAGCTGGAGGAAGATTTAGCTAATTTAGCTTTAGAAGAAAAAAATGAGTTATTAGCATCTATTGGAATAAATAATAGTGGATTAGATAAATTAATATTTGCTACATATGATTTATTAGGACTCGCTACTTTCTTTACTGCTGGTAAGGATGAATGCCGGGCTTGGACTTTTCGCAAGGGAATGAAGGCTCCAGAATGTGCCGGAATTATTCATAATGATTTTGAAAGAGGTTTTATAAAAGCCGAAATTATGAGTTATGATGATTTATTGGAATTGAAAGATGAAAAGAAAGTTAAAGAAAGCGGTAAGTTGCGAATTGAAGGAAAAGAGTATATAATGAAAGACGGAGACATATGTTATTTTAGATTTAATGTATAGGAGGAAATATGAATGAATTAATGCGTAAAGTCTTTTTATGGATGGCTTTAGGATTGCTAGTTACTTTTGGAGTTGGCTTATTTGTTAGTAATAGCCAAGTAATGTATGAAAATATTTATCAAGGACCTTGGTATATTATTTTCGCAATTGTGGAATTATTAGTAGTTATCTTTTTATCAGTTAGAGTTATGAAGATGAAGCCAACTACTGCTAAATGTTGTTTTCTTTTATATTCTTTTATAAGTGGTTTAACTTTTTCTTCTATTTTTATTTATTATGATTTAAAAAGTATTATATTTGTTTTTGCTATTTCAGCGGTATTTTTCTTACTTTTAGCTTTATTAGGATATTTATCTAAAGTTGATTTAAGCAAACTAGGTAATTATTTTTTAATAGGTTTATTAGTAGTATTAATAGTTGGTATTGTTAATATATTTATTGGAAGTTCTACTTTAGAATTTGTTTTATCAATTATATGTGTAATATTATTTATAGGGATTACAATTTATGATGTAAGTAAATTAAAAAGATTAAGTACTTTGGATTTACCTATAAATAATTTAGCGATTATGGGGGCATTGGATTTATATTTAGACTTTATTAATATTTTTATCCATTTACTTTCAATCTTTGGAAAGAGTGATAACTAATGAATAATGGTTTTAAAAGAGTTATAGCTTGGATAGTAGATTTTTTCTTTATTATGTTAATAGTAAATATATTAACTTATAATCAAACTACTAATCCTTATTACGAAAAGTATATGAAGAATTATGATGAGCTTGTTAAATTACAAGAAAGTTTTCAAAATGATGAAATAGATGAAGAAACTTTTTTAAAAACTTCCGAAGAAATTAATTATAACTTAGCCCGTAATAGTGTTATTATAAATAGTGTATTAATCGTTTTAATTATTGTTTACTTTGGTGTTTTTCAATATTTTAATAAAGGAGAAACATTAGGAAAAAAGTTATTTAAATTAAGAGTAGTAAGTAATAATAGTAAAAAGATAAATGTAGAGCATTTTGTATTAAGAAGTGTAATTTTAAATAGTATTATATTTCGCTTATTATCTTTAGTAGGACCATATTTTTTAAACCCACATAGTTATAGCATTTATAGTTATTTTGTAGGAATGAGTGAAACTATTGTTGAATGTATTATATTTATGATGGTAATGTTAAGAAAAGATGGTCGGGGATTACACGATATTTTAGGTAATACGAAAGTAGAATCAAAAACTGAATAAAGTTATTTTAAAAAGTTAAAATAGCTTTTTTTCTTTTTTAAAATATGATAATATAAATATATAATAAAAGGGAGTGAAAAAGTGAAAGAAGAAGAATTAATTAAAGAAAAAGAAGTTAAACAAAATTGGATTATTCCCCTTATCATAATCCTTATTATATTGCTTGTGATAAGTGGAACTTTAGCTTATTTATTTTATTATAAAAATGCGGAAAAATTTATTAATCAAGTGAAAAATGAAATTGTTTCCTTAAATAATAATATTCTAGAATTTAAAGATTATAAGGGTAAGGATATAAAATATAATGGAAATTTAGTAGTTAATGAAGTAGGACCATTCAATTATTCACTTTCCTTATCAACAAAAGAAAATATATTTAATATTGATTTAAATTATGGTGATGATTTAAATAAATTGGATGGAAAGATAATTTATCAAGACGATAATTTATATTTAAATAGTAATTTACTAGATAAAACATTACATATTCCAACCGAAGAAAAATTTAATATTAAAGATTTAGAGTTTTTGGATATCGATTATAATTATATGTATAAAAAAATAGTTGATGCCTATTTTGAAGGATTAAAAGAGGCGAAATTAGAAACTAAAATTAATAATATAAAGGAAAAGACTTATACTATTGAACTTGATGAAATAAGTGCTAAAAACGCTAATGAAAAATTTGAAAAGTTATTAATGGATGATGAAAAATTAAAAGTTTTAACCGATATGTTTGAAATGGATAATATAAGTTTTTATCCGACAGGAAAAATTATCGTTAAAGTTAATACTTGGACTGATAAACTTATAGAATATTCATTTACTAATGAATTTGGAAAAATCTCGGGAAAATATGATGGCGAAAAATATACTTTAGAAAATGATGAATATAATTGGGAATTATATAAAAATAAAGATAGTATTCGGTTATATTTTTTATATTTAGAAAAACCAATAGTTACACTTAAATATGATTATAATGAAAAATTAGAATTAAGTATTAGTGAAAATAATGAATTATTAGATTTTAGCTTAAAAAAAGTTGATGATAATAATTATGAATTTAATATTAATTATCAAAATGGTGATAATTATATAAAACTTGAGGGCAAAATAAAAGCTAAAGATATTTATAATTATGAAATTACGATAGATGGACAATCTAATATAGAGGGTAATAATATTAATTTAAGTAGTTCTTTAAATATGACTTATGGCGATAATTTAGTATCTAAAGTAGCTTTAAATAATGTAGGTGAAGTAGAAGATTTAACAGAAGAAGATTTATTAAGTATAATGATGAATTTAACTAATATTTTAGGAATAAGTGAGGGTGATTTTTAATGGAAAAGAAAAATTCCGCTATAGAATTGTGGAGATATATTTTTACAATTGGTATTGCGATTGGTCATTTAAACCAAATAATATGGAACAAAAATGATGTTAATTTATTATTTACAGGATCTAAGTTTTTAGCTTTCTTTATGTTTTTATCAGGTTATTTTCTAATGGCTAATTACAAGAAAAATAAAGAAAATAAGGCACCATCTGTAAATGCTTGGAATTATACTAAAAAAAGAATAAACGCTTTATATCCGGCTTTATTTAGTGGTGTACTTTTAGCTTTTGTTATCAGAAATGTGGTTGCTAAGACTCCCTTTAATGAACTATTAACAATATTTATGAATTCTATTTTTGAATTTTTAGGTATAAGTCAATTAAGTATGAATTTTTCTACTTTATGGAATAGTCCTTTATGGTATATTTCGGCATTATTTGTTGTCGGCTATATTCTTTATTATATAGTTAGTAAAAGTGAAGATTTATTTCGATTTATAGCGGTTTTATTTATTATTTGGGTATATGGCATCTTACATTTGTCGGCTACAAGTGCGGATGGCGTTGTTTTAGTTGGTATGGTACCGGCTAATATGTTAATCCTAATGGCTGGTATGATGTTAGGTATGTTAATGTATTATATTGTAGATTATTTTAAAAAGAAAAAATTTACTGAAAATGTAACAATGATTATGAGTATACTACATATTACTCTAGCGATGCTTATTCTTTATTTCTGGGTACATAATGCTAGTTGGAATAATGAAGTTTATGATTTAATATTATTTGTATTTACAACTATTTTATTAATTAATAAAGATTATATATCTGTTTTGTATAATGATAGTGTAGCTTTAAATCTTTTAGGTAGATTATCTTTATATTTTTATGTTAGTCATATTGGCTTTATTTATTTATTAGCTTATTTATTCCCAGAAATGCCATATGTACCAAGTATAATATTTAATATATCATTTAGTACTTGTTGGGCATTCATATTGCTATATATCGATGATTATTTTGTAACTCCAGTATTTAGAAAAAATAAAAAGGAAGTAAAAAAGTTACCTAAAAAAGTAAAAAAAGTAGCTTAATTGGGAAAAAAAGTTGAATTTAAAACATATATTTGTTATAATAACGGCGAGTAAAAAAAAGTTTACTCCTTGCTTCGTTTTGAAGCCAAAAGACCATAAGGAGGTGAAATGATGACTAAATACGAAATTATGTTTATTATTAAAACTTCATTAGAAGAAAGTGAAATTAAAAAAACTGCTGAAGAATTGAAGAAATTAATAAACGGTAAGAAATCTAAAGTTATCGAAATGACAGAAATGGGCAGAAAGAAACTTGCCTATCCAATTAATAAGGAATTAAGTGGGTTTTATTATGTCTTAAAAGTTGAAACTGACCACGATACTATTAAAGAATTCGATCGTAAAGTGTCTATTAATGAAAATGTTTTAAGACATTTGATTATTAAAATAGAAAGTGAGTAATAATGAATAAAGTAATATTAACTGGAAGGTTAACTCGAGATCCTGAATCTAGAATGAGTCAAAGTAATGTGGAAATTGCTCGTTTTTCTCTAGCTTGCCAAAGTGATTTTGTAAGTCGTAATGGCGAAAGAGAAACGGAATTTATTAATTGTGTGGCTTTTAATAAATTAGCGAATACAATTAATAGATATTGTCATAAAGGTTCTTTAATTTCTGTTACGGGAAGAATAAGAAATAGTAGTTATGATGCTCAAGATGGTACTAAAAGATATACGACAGATGTAGTTTG
>CANPXQ010000067.1 GCA_947586295.1 uncultured Bacilli bacterium | reverse complement strand
TTGTAAAGGATCTATGGCATCATATTCTATTGCATAGGCATATTTTGTAATAATTGCATTTTCTAATCCTTTTAAACTATGAACCATTTTTTCTTGAATATCTCTAGGCATACTCGTTGAAAAACCTTGTAAATACCAATCATCATAAAATAAACTTTCTGGCTCTAAAAATAATTGATGCCGTTCTTTATCTTTAAATCGCACTATTTTATCTTCAATTGAAGGACAATATCTTGGACCAATACCCGTTGCATAACCACCATACATTGCACTCTTATTTAAATTATCTTTAATTATTTGATGGGTTAATTCATTTGTATAAACCAAATAACAAGATTGTTGTTTAGTCACATCGTATTGATAATCATCATCAAATGAAAATTTCCAAGGATGAATATCTCCTTTTTCTTCTTTTAATACACTAAAATTTATAGAATCTTTTTTTATTCTTTGCGGAGTTCCCGTCTTTAATCTTATTATTTTCAACCCATATTCTTTTAATTTATCGGATAAATAGTTACTTCTTTCTTCACCATGCGGACCACCAGGAGTATTTTCACTACCAATTAAAATATTACCTTTTAAATAAGTTCCTGTTGTTAAAATAACAGTTTTGGACGTTATTTTTTTTCCTTCAGCTGTTATAATTCCTTTACAAATATTATCTTCCACAATAAGATCTTCTACCATTGCTTCTTTAATTTCTAAATTATTAGTATTTTTTAAAGCATTAAGCATATTTTTAGGATAAGTAATTTTATCAGCTTGACAACGTAAAGATCTGACTGCTGGTCCCTTCGAATTATTTAACATTTTTATTTGTAAATGCGAAATATCAGCGATTTTACCCATTAATCCTCCCAAGGCATCTACTTCGCGGACAATTATTCCTTTAGCTGTTCCACCAATTGAAGGATTACAAGGCATATCAGCTATATTGTTTATATTTCCCGTAATTAAAAGGGTTTTTTCCCCCATTTGAGCCGCAATATGGGAAGCCTCACAACCAGCGTGACCACCTCCAACTACTATAACATCATACATTCTTTCACCTACTTTCCTAAACAAAATTTACTAAATAGATTATCGATGAGTTCTTCTTCATAACTTTCACCCAATAATTCACCTAAAAAATTCCAAGCTTGCTTTAAATCTATTTCTATAATATCTACTTCTTTATTTTCTAAATAAGCTTTATAGGCATTTTCTAAGGCCATTACAGCTTTAGTAATTAGCGTAATTTGGCGAACATTAGTTAAATAATTCATATCTTTATTAACTATTGAGCTTAAATTAAATTTTTCTTTTATTGCTTCTTTTAAAGTATCTAATCCATTTATATCTTTAGTATTACCTACAACATAATTTTTTAATTTATCTAAATTAATATTTCTTGGTAAATCACTTTTATTAACAAAAACAATTATTTCTTTATTTTTTAACTCATTTAATAGCTTTGTTTCTTCGACTGTAATTTCTTGATTATTATTTAAACAAAAAATTATTAAATCTGCTTTTTTCGCAACATCTAAACTTTTTTCAACACCTATTTTTTCCACTATATCTTCAGTCTTGCGTATTCCAGCGGTATCTAAGAAATTAATTTTTACCCCATTTAGAGTTATACTTCCTTCGACTATATCTCTTGTTGTTCCGGGAATATCAGTTACTATAGCTTTTTCTTCATCTAATAAAAAATTTAAAATACTACTTTTACCAACATTAGGTTGACCAATTATAGCCACATCAATACCTTCATTAATAATCTTTCCGTTTTTAGCCTCAGCCACAATTAATTTCAATTCCTTTAAATATTTTGTTAAATGTTGTTCTAACATTTTTTCCGTTATTACTAATTCATCTTCATATTCAGGATAATCAATATTTACTTCAATATTAGCGAGAATATCACTCATTTGGTTTCTTATATTTCTAATTTTATCAGCTAGTTTACCATCCATATTATTTAAAGCTAATGTTCTTTTAGCATCAGTTTCTGCTAAAATTAAATCATTGACACTTTCAGCTTGAATTAAATTAATACGACCATTCAAAAAAGCTCTTTTAGTAAATTCTCCCGGTGTGGCTAACCGACAACCATTTTTTACTAGTGTTTCAAGTACTTTTAAAGTAGTATTTCTTCCCCCGTGACAATTAATCTCCACTGTATCTTCTTTAGTATACGTTTTAGGTGCTTTCATAAGTGATATTAATACTTGATCAATTAACTCTCCGGCATCATAAATATGCCCATAAAAAATAGTATGCGATTTTGCTTTAGTTAAATCTTTTCCTTTAAAAATTTTATTAACAATGTTTATTGCATCTTCCCCGGATACACGTACAATAGATATTGCACCTATACCAGAACTTGTCGCGATAGCACATATAGTATCTTCCATAAAACCCATTCCTTTTCAATAGCTGTATTATACCACGATTTTTTCTATTCCAATAATAAATCTTAAATATAATTATTACTTATATTAAAATACAATTTATAACTAATTTAAATATAAATTATTGTTATAGAATTATTTTAGAAAGATTTTGGTGAAAGTATGGAAAATCTAAGAATATTACGTGAAAGACAAGGAAAAAGCCAAGTGAATGTTGCCGTTCATGTTGGGGTTGCTCAAGAAATGATTTCATCTTATGAATCTGGCAGAGCTTTACCTAGTGCTAAAACTTTAATTAAAATGGCAAAATATTTAGATACAAGTACAGATTATTTATTAGGTCTAACAAATGATCCTACTCCTGTTCGTCTTTTTAATCGTAGTAGTTTATCAAGTCAAGAAATTAAATTTTTAATAAAATTCGCCCATTTAGCCGTAGAAGATCAAATTAAACTTATTGGTTATATGGACGCTTTATCTCACATAATGAATTAAAAAAGTCAGATTACTCTGGCTTTATTACTACGTGACGATTTGGTTCTTCCCCTTCACTTTCGGTTTTAACACCTTTAAAATTAGTCAAGATATTATGAACTATTCTTCTTTCATAAGCATTCATATTATCCATATGAATTTCCATTTTAGTTTTAACTACTTCCTTAGCGGATTTTTTCGCTAAAAATTCCAAATTTCGTTGTTTTTTACTTCGATAATTTTCAACATCTAATACGACTTTAAAATTAATATTATATTTTACCAAAAGCATTTGTTTTACAACTATTTCCAAAGATTTTAATGTTTGACCATTTTTACCTATTAAAATAGCATTATGATTAGAATATATTTTTAAAATATTTATGCCTTCCTTTTGTTGAATTTCAAAGTTAACTTCTAAACCTAAACCTTCAATTAATTCTTTTAAATATTCTTTTACTGTTTGATATATATCTTCTTTTTTGATAACTGAAACACTTATTGTACTACCTTTAAATAATTTACCTTTATTTTCTTTTATTGTGTATACGATTTCTTCATTTTTTAAATTATTTTCTTTTAATATTTCTTCAAGTACTTCCGCGGAATCTTTACCCTCTTTTACAATCGTTTCCATACTTCTTCCTTCTTTCTTACGCTTATTATAAACCAAAGTTACTTAAAATTCAATTTTTTATTATGTTTTTCCTCTTTTTACCAAAATTATTCTTGCTTTATTTTCATAAAAAAAGACTAATTTTTAATTTTAGCCTTAATTATTTTTTTAGATTTTTTATCTTTATTAAATAATCCAAAAATAATATTTTGAACTGCAATAAATGCATAGGTAGTTATCCAGTAAAATGCAAGAGCTGTTGGTAGATTTAAGGAAGCATAAACTATTACAAAAAGCATTACGTATAACATAATTTTCATTTGCTTTACCATATCTTCTGATTGACCTGCTGTATTACTCATAGTTTGTTTAAATGAGAAATATGTTGATACACCAATTAATACTAACAATAATAAATACATATAATTACCAGCTTTTATTCCAACCATAGGTGTTGTTCCTAATTGAAAACCTAATAATGATTGTTCATAGATTACAGGAGTTCTATATATCGCTTGTAAAAAAGCAAAGAATAATGGTAATTGTAAAAATGACACTAAACAACCCATTATAGGATTAATTTTATATTTTTTATAAACTAACATCGTTTCTTGGCTTTTAGCCATTAAAGAATCATTATCTGTCCGATTGCGATATTTTCTTTCAATTTTTTCAATTTCAGGTTGGGCTTTTTGCATATTTTGACTTTGTTTAGAACTTTTTATGGAAAAAGGTAATAATATTAATCTAATAGCGAGACCTATTAAAATTACCGAAATACCCATATTTTTTACTAAATATCCTAATTTTAAAATAAGATATGCTAATGGTTTAACAAAAATTAGTTCCCATAAACCACTACTTTCATTAGAAGAAATCTTATAATTATCACAACTAGGTAGTTTATCAATTGAATAATTTAATTGATCATTATATTGCTCATATATTTTATATAGTTCCCCGTCTTTTTCAGGTAAACATAAAATATTTTTTTGTAACATTTGTCCTGTGACATCATATTTAACTATTTGTTTATCTTCATTTAAAATATAATTAGAGTTACCACATCCCGTTAATAAAAGCAATAAACAACATACTATTATTATTTTATTTTTCATTTTGTTCCTTTCGCAATAGACTTTCTAATTCTTTTACTTTTTCATTAAAACTTAAATTGTTATAATCTTTTCTAATCATAATAATGTAGTTAAAATGTTTTTTAAAAAGATTTTTATTAATATCGATTATGTTTCTTAATTGTCTTTTTATTTTATTACGTTCTACGGAATTACCTTGTTTTTTACTTACAGCAATTCCAAAATTAGGTTTGTAATTTTCTTTTTCTAAATAAAATATTTTATAATAATTATTATAAAAAAATTTTCCTTTATGAATGATTTCATTAAAAAGACTATTTTGTTTTACAACTTCATACTTTTTCATTAAAACTCCTCATAGGAAAATAATCCAATATCTTTATTTTGTATTAATTAAATTTTTACGACCTTTTTTTCTTCTATTATTTAAAATATCAGCGTGTTCTTTCATTCTAGCTCGAAAACCTTGCTTTTTAGCTTTTCGATGATTATTTGGTTGATATGTTCTTTTCATTATCTATTTTTCCTTTCTTTTAGCCCTTGTATTATAATATCATTTTCCTATATTAGTCAAGAAAAATTTATTAACTCAACTGAAATTTATTTTTATAATCTATTTTAACAAAAATAACAACATTAACATATAGTTAAATTAACAAACTTGTTAATTTGTTGATATTGTTGTTAATTAATTTGTTAATATTGTTGATAACTTTGTTTTTCTTAGATTTTACCTTATATTTTTTGTTAATAAAATTGTTAATATTTTGTTAATAAGACTTTTTTCTTTTTTTTTCGACAAATTTGTATTACAATTTATTTAGGAAGTAGTGATAGTGGGG
>CANPXQ010000066.1 GCA_947586295.1 uncultured Bacilli bacterium | reverse complement strand
TGCCATAATTTCCAACCACTTCTAATTTTGGTTTTTAAAGTGTTAGCTAAATAATAAAATTTTAAAACATTATTTTCCTTCATGATAAGCTCCTTTGTTTTCAATAAGTTATTGGTATTGAAAATTAATTTCACTTCATTTATATAGTCACAATTTTAATATACTTTATGATTTAAAGCAATAATTCTTTTTAAAATACAAATTTTTATAAAAGAAAAGAACTTAAAATTTGAATAATCTTTATAGTAAATATCAAATATTAAGCTTTTATATCTTAAATAATTTTTTATATTTTTTCAAATACATATAAGAACCAAAACCAATTAAAAGTAGACTAGTTATTAAAATAATACCCCTCTCCATATTAAATCCTGTCTTTGGATTATCACCGCGATCTCCTTTTTCATCATGGTAAACCTTAATATCAAATTTTGTTTCAAATCCGGCATATTTTAAGGTAATTGTTTGTTCTCCTAAAATTGTATTATCAAAACCGATATATTCAATCCGTGAATCCGTCATATCTATTTCTTCATAAGTATCATCATTATAATAAACTTTTAAAATGCCACCGGATGCATTAAATTGTTCAACATTTAATAAATAATCAACTTTAGTTATAGCATGAGAAATTTCAATTTTTACAATACTCTTAGGAATTATTTCCATGGTAAAATTAGTAGTTAAGTCTTCATAAGTAACTGTTAAGGTATTTTTTCCAACCACTTTATTATTAAATCCTGTTACTTTTACTTTGCTATTAGTTAAACTAATATTATCGGTAGTGCCATCATGATATGTAACTGTTAAGACGCCACCTTCTAAATCCAATTCTTCATAATTTTCAATATACATGGTTTTTAATGGCATTTTTGTCACTTCTATTTTAGTTGCTCTTTTATCAATTATTTCAATTTCAAAACTAGTCTTTACACCTTCATAACTAATAACAATTGTTTTTTTACCAAGTTCATTATTATCAAAACCAGTTTTCGTAATGGCTTTATTAGTTAAACTCATTTTATTGGTAGAACCATCAACAAAAGTAATTAATACTTCACCACCATCTAAATCTAATTCTTCTAATTTTTGAATATATTTTAATTTATTTGGTAATTTAGTTATTTCTATTTTAATAACTTCTTTAGCCACAACAGTTACTTTGAAAGTTGCTTCAAATCCTTCATAACTAACTTTAATAGTTTTTTCTCCTAAAGAGGCAGTAGTGAAACCACTTGTCGTAATTTTAGAATTTTGCATACTTATGTTAGATGAAGTATTATCATTATAATTAACCTTTATAATTCCGCCATACAAGTCTAATTCTTCTTTACTACTTTGAATATATACTTTTTTCAATGGCTCTTGTGCTATACTTATACCTGTTACACTCTTAGAAATAATTTGAACGTTGAAACTAACAGTAAATCCTTTATAACTTAAAGTAATTCTATTTGCCCCTAATGATTTATTACTGAACCCACTATGAGTAACATCAGCATTTGGTAAATTAATAGTATCATGACTATTATCATTATAATTTACTGTTAATATACCACCAGTTAAATCTAAATTTTCATAATTTTGAATATATTCCATTTTTTGAGGATTAGTTGTTAAAGAAATGCCTGTTATACTTTTAGAAACTATTTGAATATCAAATGTTGTCTCTTTTCCTTCATATATTACTTTAATAGTATTAAGACCTATTTTAGTATTATTAAATCCTTCTGTTTTGATATCTTCGGAAGTTAAACTTATATTACGAGTAATATTATTTTCATAAGTTACTTGTAAAACTCCGCCATCTAACTTTAATTCATTTTCAAAAT
This sequence comes from uncultured Bacilli bacterium, assembly GCA_947586295.1. Classification (GTDB taxonomy): domain Bacteria; phylum Bacillota_I; class Bacilli_A; order RF39; family UBA660; genus Onthocola_B. The sequence continues at coordinate 3,603 of CANPXQ010000066.1, read as the reverse complement.
TTTGAATATAATTTTTTTTAGTTGGTAAAGTTATAACTTTTATACTAATTACTTTTAAAGTTTCTTCAATAACATTAATTTTAAAACTAGTTTGATTATTTTTATAAGTAACTGTTATGGTTTTTTCGCCAGTAGTTTTATTATCTAGAGCTGAGGTTGTAACTAAATTATTTGGTAAATCAATTACTCCATAAGTATTGTTATTATAATTAATTCTTAATCTTGCACCTTTTAAATCCAAAGTTTCGGATGAATTTTTTATATAGGTAGTTTTAATAGGTAGGGAATCCATGGCAATACTAACAATACTTTTAGCAATAATATGAACATTAAATGTTGTTGTATGTCCTTCATAAGTTAGAGTAATTGTCGAATCACCAACTGTTTTATTATTAAATCCACTATATTTTACAGCTTCATTAGGTAAATGAATAACTTGCTTAGATTCATCATCATAAGTAACGGTTAATTCTCCACCAGTTAAATCAAGATCTTCATAACTTTCAATATAATCCATTTTATTTAAATCATGAGTTAATTTAATATTAACAATAGATTTACCAATTATTTCTACATCAAAAGTAGTTGAAACATTTTTATAAGTAACAGTAATGGTATTAGTACCTATTTTAGTATTATTAAAGTCACTAGTACTAACATCTTCAGAGTCTAAATCAATAATACTCGTTGTTCCATCATTATAAGTAACTCTTAATTTTCCACCAGTTAATATTAATTCATTTTCATAATTTTGAATATAAGTCTTTTTAGTAGGTAAAGTAGTAACTTTAATTTCGGTTACAGTTTTTTCAATAATATCTACTTCAAAGGTTGTACTATGATTTTCATAAGTTAAAGTTATTCTATTTTTACCAACTTCACTTTTATCAAAACCACTATGAGTAACATCAGCATTTGGTAAAGTAATTGTTTCTCTAGAATCATCATTATAAGTAACAATAATACTTCCTCCTGATAAATCTAATTCTTCATTTGAATCTTTAACATATGATTTTTTAGTAGGTAAATTGCCCATCGCAATACTATCAACTTCTTTAGCAATAATTGTTACATAGAATGATGCTGTAAATTTTTTACTCGTTTCTGGTTCAGTATAAGATACCGTAATTTTTTTTCGCCCTAGTGTTCCATTACTAAATCCCGATACCATATTTTCAGTAATACTTACGGTTTCACTACTTCCATCATTATATTTTACCGAAATAGTTCCATTATCTAAGTTTAAACTTTCACTATTCTTGATATATTCTTTTTTACTTATTTCATCTTTTATAATAATACCTGTAACTCTTTTTATTTTTGTTATATTTATAGTTTGAGAATAACTTGTTGCGTTGCCAAAAATGTCTCTTACTTTAATTTTTATATCACTAGTATTTTCTGTATAAGTTTTTTTATTATCACTTTGCCAATGTAAGCCATCGTCAAAACTATAAGCTGTATTATGTAAGGCAGCTCCATTACTTTTAGCATTTATAACTAAAGTAACATTAGATTTATCCCAATTATCTCTATTACCTGTTACATCAGTAATAATTGGTCCTTCATTAACAATGCTAGTGATGTTTTCAACAATTTTTTTAGTATTACCAGCTTTATCTCTTACCCAGATATTTACAGGACCATTTTCGGTAAAAGTCTTTTGATTACTGCTTTGCCAATGCAATCCACCATCAAAGCTATATGGTTCTTCATCTAAACCGATACAATCAACACCTTCATTAGAGCAATCATATGCTGTTTGAATCTTTAAAGTAATAGTTTTTGAAGGAGTTGTAGTATTACCAGTAACACTAACCGTTGGGGCATTTGTATCTTTTTTATATTTATATATTCCGGAACTTTCTAAATAGTAACCAACCATAGTCCCTGGATTTTCTTCATCCTCTATGACATACCAACCATTATTGACCATAGCTCCTTTTTGAAAATTTTGAATATTATCATTATCACTTTTAAAATAATACCAACCATCGTCCCAATAATCATCGGAAATATAATGCCAGCCAGTTATCATTTGACCTTCTTCATAACCATCTACATTACTATGAGTACTATCTTTCCATTTAGCAAAATAATACCAATTAGTATGGCCGTTGCGAGTTAATTTTTGCCAACCAGTAAGCATTGTACCACGATCATAACTATTATCAGATGGAGTAGTTTCAGCTAAATAATACGTTCCATCAGAAAGTTCAAGCCAGCCAAGTTGCATTATACCTCTCTGGTCAAAATAATACCAATGTTTCTTTCCTGCAGAAGTAAGATAGTTCCATTTATATGTTAACTTATGTTCATCACTAATATATGCCCAAACTATTGAATCGGTTTGGTCAAAACCTTGGTGCCAACCAATTTCAGGCTGATCAGTTATCTCACTAACTGCCTTTTTATCATCAGCTGTAATAGTAATATTACTCGAAATAGTGGCAATGATAACACTATTGTAATCGCCAGTACGATAAAGTTTAGTTCCAATTGACCTAAAGTAAGCAATAGGAATTGCGGCATTTTTATAAATATCAATAGCTTTGCTATTTGAAAAAATTGCATAAGTTGGCGAAGTATTATCCATTAAACCATAACTTGTTGCATTGTACCCGTGGTGCCCAATTTTTAAAAGATCTACGTTACCAATATATTTTGTAATTTTTTGTTCGGTACTTTTTACATGATCCATATCAGCCATTAATAAAACTTTTTTGTCGTCTTTAGTTACTAAAGTAACTAAAGAATTGACATTTTCTCCCGTAGTATCAACATTATATAAATTAAATACTTTTATATTATAATCATAAAAAGTAAATTCAATATAATCAGTAACATCTTCAGTATTATCAACAAATTTAGCACCATTCATTAACTTACTTAAAGCACTACTACTATGAGAGGTAGTCTCTAACATATTAGCATTCTTTTTATTCATGGCATTAACGGCTTCATTGTAAAAACCTTGATTGTCATATTTGTAGCCAACGCCTTCCTCTTTACTTATCCAAGTATATGTTTTATATATATAAGTTGTATTTGAATTAACAAAACTTTGACCTTCGGAATTAACGCCATCTGCAACATCAGGAATGCCTCCAATATGATCAGAATGGCTATGGGTTCCAATGACAAATTCTAAATTTTTAGCTCCCAAATCTTTTAAATAATTAATTACTTTTATGCCATTATCTTTATTACTTGTATAGCCATGACTTGCGTGATTAGGCGATGGATTGGCAGCATCAACTATTCCATAATGACCATTACTTTCAATGATAATAGCATCAGCAGAGCCAACATTTAAAAAATGGATGCGATCTGTTTCATCAGGAATTGCATAAACAATAAATATAGTTAAAAAAATAATAATAGCAATTAAAAAAAGAGTTAATTTATAATTTTTCTTTAAAAATTCTAAACCTTTATTCATATGAGATCCTCTATTATCTTTTAATATTTTAACATATAGTCTATTTTTTAACAATATTTATCCAAAAGAAAAAAGCTAATTAATGTTACAATTCACAGCTAAAAATTAAATAAAGTAAAATAGACTAAGCGAAAAACTTAGTTTATTTTCATTTCTTCTAA
>CANPXQ010000065.1 GCA_947586295.1 uncultured Bacilli bacterium | reverse complement strand
CTTACTTTACAGCCCAAGCTGGGGCCGGAGCTAATGCTAATGTTAATGTTACAACTAGTACAACTGATACGGCAACTTTTGGTACTTTTAATAACATTGAAATTGATGCTAATTTACAAAATTTCTATAAAGATGCTGGTTCATTAAGAGATACTACAACTGGTTTTGTTGGCTTTACCGCAAGTGATGCTAGCGACCAAACAGCTAATTATTGCTATACTGTAGATCTTGAATTGACAAGTAATACATTTATATATTCTTTACCAAAAACGAGAACTGAATCTAAAAATTATCCAGAATTAGTATTAACTATTTGGAAGAAAGCTGCTCAAACGGATTCTGATGCCTCAGCAATTGATGCAGAAGATAATATGTATAAAATACCACTTATTACTCCAAAAGAAACAGATGGTAATGTGACAATTCCTTATGAAGAAAATATTTTTGCAGGAACGGCAAATAGCGCAACTGATACTACTTTATGTTTAGTTGATGAAATGACACCTGAAGCAGAACCTTCTGTACCAAGAAAAGGATGTACCGAAAGTCAAAAAATTCAAGGATATGATATTACAATTTTTGGTAATACTACCATTAAAGAAGATGCAACAGGATTAAAAGATATCAAAAAAATTCAAATACCTATAGCTACTGCAAGTAGTCAAGATGCCGGATCTTATAAAGAAGCAGATTTTAAACATAAGATTACAGCAACTGGTAAAGCAGGTACGATGTATGATTTATGGAAGGTAGCTGTTACGTTTGTAAATTACACTGATGAACATATTAATGATGGCACAGGAGATCAAAGTAAATATGAAAATGATGAAAATCTTGGTAATGCCGGAAGGAAATTTAATGCCAAGCTAGTATTTACACCTACTCCTTGTGAATAATATTTAATTTGTTATATAAATGTAAATTTATATAAATTTTTGTCCAGACCACAAATAAATTGTGGCCTTTTCCCGTGATTAAAAAATATTGACTTTTAATTCTTTTAATAGTAATATTTATAATAGAGGAGGAGGAAAAAGGAAAAAATGGACAAAAAAAATACTTTATTATTAACGGTAATTGCCATAGCAACTTTATTAGTGGCAGTTATAGGGGCAACTTTCGCTTACTTTACAGCGCAAGCTGGAGCTGGAGCACAAGCTAATGTTAATGTACAAACACATACTACGGATACGGCAACATTCAGTACATTTGATGACATTAAAATTAATGCTACAATTGATAATTTTAGTAACGAAGATGGATCTTTAAGAGATTCGACGAAAGGATATGTAAGTTTCAAGAAAAGTGACTCAGGTCAAGATACAGCATATTATTGCTACAATGCTTACATAGAAATTGATGAAAATGATTTCATTTATTCTTTACCAAAGACTTTTGGCGAAGAATCTCACGATGCACATTATCCAGAATTAGTATTAAATATTTGGAAAAAGGCTAAATCAGCAAATGGACAATTAAGTGATGAAGAATCTATATTTACCGATACTGAATTATACAAAAAAACATTTATTGCTGATGCTCAATCTAGCAAAATTAATTATTTTGAAACTATTTTAGCCGAAAATAAAGTTTGTGATATGGATACTGTTGATGGCCAAGGAGCTGGATGCGAAGACAGCCAAAAAGTTTCTGGTTATGATATTACAATAGCTGGTAATAGTGCTTATGAAGAAGAAAACGAATTAAAAAGTGTTACTAGAATAAATATTCCAGCAAATATGTCTGCAGAATCTTATAATGCTGATGATTATGTTCATAAAATTACTGCTTCAGATGCTGCCTCTGCAGTATATGATTTATGGAAAGTTGAAGTTACTTTAGTAAATTACTTGGATACTGATATTCAAGGAAGTGCTCAAGGTTCTGGAGATCAAAGTAAGTATGATTATGATAATAATAAAAATATAGGTAATGCGGGAAGAAAGTTAAATGCCACATTACATTTTGAACCTTTAGCTGAGCAAACAAATTGTGATGCTCAACATTATAATTTTGGTGAATAAGACACATTTTTAAAACAATGTGTTTTTTCTTGCGGAAAAAATAGTAAAAAGTGCGGATTTTTGTTGACTTTTCGCATCTTCTCACATATAATTTTAATTGGTACATTTAATTATGCTGATTATTTAGTCGTGGGAAAATTAAATAAAAGGTATAATGAAAGGAATCATATGAAAACATTTATGCAAAAAAAAGAAACTGTTGAAAGAAAATGGTATGTAATTGATGCGGAAGGTAAGACTTTAGGACGTTTAGCAACTAAAGCTGCTCATATTTTAAGAGGAAAACATAAAGCAACTTATACTCCTCATATCGATTGTGGTGATTATGTTATTATCATTAACGCTAATAAAGTTATTTTAACTGGTAACAAATTATTAGATAAAAAATATTATAATCATAGTGGATTTCCTGGTGGTTTAAGAGAAAGAACTGCTAAAGAAATGATTGAAAACTATCCAGAAGAAATGGTTGAAAGAGCTATTAAAGGAATGCTTCCTCACAATAGATTAGGTAGAGCAATGGGCAAGAAATTATTTGTTTATCGTGATGCAGAACATAAACACGAAGCCCAAAATCCTATAGCATTGGAAATTGATTAGGAGGAAATATGGCAAATAAACAAATATGGAGTGCTACTGGTCGAAGAAAAAGAGCTGTTGCTCAAGTTAGACTTGTTGGTGGTACAGGAAATATTACTATTAACGGATTAGGTATTGATGAATATATGCCTAATAAAATGTTAATAATGGATATTAAACAACCTTTAGTAGCTACTGGTAATGAAAATAGATTTGATATTGATGTTAAAGTTAATGGTGGTGGTTATTCTGGTCAAGCTGGAGCTATAAGATTAGGAATAACTAGAGCATTATTAAGTTTTGATGCTAATACAGATCAAACTAGAGAAGATAGCTATAGACATATTTTAAAAAATGCTGGATTTATTAAAAGAGATCCACGTGTTAAAGAACGTAAGAAATATGGTTTAAGAAAAGCTCGTCGGGCTCCACAATTTTCAAAACGTTAGAGAAAAAAGTTTCTTTATACCTCATAAACTTAGGTGTTTATGGGGTTTTTCTTATATTAAGTTATTCATTATATGATTGTATACATATTAGTAATATCATATTAGCATAACCTAGTAAAGAAAAAAGAGTTTTTGCATTAATAAAAACTTTATGTTAAAATAATGACTACAAGACCTAAGAAAGGTAGCTCAATGCTAAACGTATTGTTAATACGTTGCCTCTTAGGCATTTTTTATTGCGGAATATTGTTTATAATAGTTTGATGATCAGAATTATTTAAAATTGTTACTGGTTCATAATTAGTATTTAGGCGACTATACTTTAATTCTAATATTTTATAAACTGAGTTATCAATATCTTTAATATTAATTGTTCCTTTATTTAAAGAATCTTTAATTAAATTAATTGCTTTTTCAGTTCCATTTGGCATAAGTAAAATATTAACACCGGCATTAATGGCCATTTCGTATATTTCTTGTTCAGTATAATAATTTGTTAAAGCTTGCATATTTAATGCATCTGTAATAATTAGTCCTTCATAACCAAGTTCTTTTATAAGTAAATCGTTGATAATCGTTTTAGATAAAGATGCAGGAGTAGTATCAAAAGTTATTTTAGGTAATGAAAGATGACCAACCATAATTATTTCTGCGCCACTATCTATAGCACTTTGAAAAGGAATAAGATCACTTTTTAATAATTCTTCTTTCGTTTTATTTATTATAGGTAATTCGTAATGACTATTAGTTGCCGTACTTCCGTGGCCAGGAAAGTGTTTAAATACCGGGATTATATTGTTATCAATTAGTCCTTGAGCTAAAGAAATAGCCATTTTACTTACTTCTGTTGGATTTGCACCAAAACTGCGACTGGATATAAAACTTTCGGTTGAATTAATATCCAGAACGGGTGCAAAATTTAAATTTATGTGCATAGTTCTAAGTTCTTTACCAATAACGGTGCCAACATCGTATGCTAAACTTGGATTTAAGGTTTCTCCTAATTTTTTCATTGTGGGAATAGTAGTAAATTTATAAGGATCTAAATTAGTAAATCTTTGAACATCTCCCCCTTCTTGATCAACGCCAATAAATAAAGGTATTTTAGCTGTTTGTTCAATGTTTGTAATTAAATTTAATGTATTTTCATAATCGGTTATATTATTTTTAAATAAAATAATTCCCCCAACTTTATATTTAGTAAGTTCTTCTTTTAAATTGGCAGAAAAATTATTATCTTCAATAGCTATAATAAACATTTGAGCTATTTTTTCTTCTAAGGATAAAGAGTTAATATCTTCGGCAATTCTTTCTTTAAAAACATTTGTTACTACGTTATTATTCGTGGCTTTATTATTGTTTATGCTAAATAATATTATTAAAATTAAAAAAATACTAAATATACCAATTATCATTTTACTTTTCATAATACGTATATTATAAGATTGAAAAGTTAAAAAATTTGTCGATAAAAATACTAATAAAAAAATTTTTTTTAACTTTTCTTGCCAATAAAGTTTTTTATAGTATAATATAAGCAAAAAATAATTGTTATGAAAGAAGGATTATTGTGTTTCCCATCAAAATATGTCATTTAAGTAATGAAGAAGTTAGTATTTTTAAAAATAATTATGCTAAAAATAATAAATTTATTTTTGAAGGTGTATGGTTTAGAAGTCAAAATGAAATAAATAAAGAAAATTCTTTATGGATAGATGAAACTAGCAATAGAAGAAGGACGATTCATTTCCGTCATACTTTCACTATAAAGGATAATAATTTGGTAATGCAAAGCTCTTATTTGTACTTAAGTACGAGATTAGAAATTGAAGATTATGAAAAATATATAGATAGAATTTATAGAGGCTTAAAAAATAATAATTATTGTTTAGATAATAATATATATAAAAAAGAAGATTTGAATGTAGAAATAAAAGAGTATTTATATCATCCTAAAGAAAATTATATCCCGGGATATAAAACTGTTGATATACTAGTTTATAGTAATGATATTAAAAATTTTGATAAATATTATGAACAAGTATGGAAATTACAAGTTAAAGGTATAAGAGAAAAAGATAAAAGAGGGAATCCCATTTATATCAAAAATATTGAAGAATTAAAGCCATTTTTACCGGCTCAAATAGAATTAGGATGTGGACCATCTATAGATGCAGGAATTAATCCTTTATATCATTTACACGAAATTTATAAAGTGCAAAGGCATAGTGATTCTAGATTTTATTTTTCTAAAGATGATGATTTAATAGAACAAATTTTAGAAAAAGGAAAAAATAAATATTTAGAGTTTGCTGAAATAATTAAAAATTGTCTTAAAGCTAAGCCAACAGAATTTCATCGGATGTTAAAAAAAATGTATGCTAAAAATATATTTGTAGGAACGTTACTTAATAATAATTTTGACCACTTAGCGTCT
>CANPXQ010000064.1 GCA_947586295.1 uncultured Bacilli bacterium | reverse complement strand
TCCCATTGTACTATATATATATATATATCAACGACTTGTTTTTAGTTTAAAATAACTTTACAAAAAGTGTAAAGTTATTATTTTTCTAATTTTGTACTTACTATTTTAGATACACCGCTTTCTTGCATTGTAATACCATATAAAGTATCAGCATATTCCATCATTTTCTTTTTATGGGTAATAACAATAAATTGGCTCTTATTTTTTTCATTATTTAGATATTTACCAAACATATCGACATTAGCTTCATCTAAAGCTGCTTCGGCTTCATCTAAAACAATGAAAGGCGATGGATTAACTTCTAATATAGCGAATAACAAACATATTGCTGTTAAAGCTTTTTCTCCCCCACTTAAAGACATCGGTGAAGATATTTTTTTACCTGGGGGTATAGCTTTAATATCTATACCTGTATTTAAGATATTAAGAGGATCGGTTAATAATAAATCTCCTTCTCCTCCTCTAAACATTAACCTAAATATTCTTTTAAATTCTTTTCTAACTGAATTAAAAGTATCTTTAAATTTTGTAATCATTACTTCATCCATATCTTTAATAATATCTTTTAATTCTTCACTAGCAGTAACTAAATCATCTTTTTGTTTAGATAAAAATTCATATCGATTATTTAATCTTTCAAATTCATCTATTGAGCCCGTATTAACATTACCTAATTTAACTATTTCTTTTTTTAAATTAGTTACTTTTTCTTTCGCTAGAGGATAATCTATATCTAAACTATAATTACTACTAGCATATTCATAAGTAATATTATATTCTTCATTTAAATCTACTAATAAAGAATCTAATTTTACTTCTGTTTTACCTAATAATACTTCTTTATTTTTTAATTCATTTAATTTAGCATTAATTTTACTATTTTCTTCTTTTATTTCTTTTTCTTTAATATTTATTTCTTCTACTAAATCATTTTTATTCTTTCCTAATTCATTTACTTCTTTTTCTAATAATTCTTTGTCTAAAGTAACTACTTTTATTTCTTCCATTAAAGTAATTATTTTATCTTCATTTTTATTAGTAATTAAATCTACCATTCCTTCTTGTTCTTTTCTTAAAGCAGTAAGTTCGGTAGATAGAGAATTAAGTTCTTCTTTTTTAATATTAATTTCTTCATTAAGGAAAATACTATCTTTAATTAATTCTTCTCCTTTAGCTTCTTTTTCTTTTAGATTTTTAGCCATCTGTAAAAATTCTTCATTTAAAGCCTTTATTTCAATATTTAAATTACTTAATTCTTGTTTTAAATTATTAATTTCTGTTCTTTGATATAAAAGATTATTACTTTTACTAATTCCACCGGTAATAGAACCACCTATATTAGCGATTTCTCCATCTAAAGAAACTACTTTATATTTATGATTCGTAATTTTACTTATTGTATTCATACTTAGAGCATCTTTAACTAAAATAACATTTCCTAATTCGTGTAAAGCTATATTCTCATATTTTTTATCTACTTCTATTACATTGGAAAATATATCTATATAACCAGATATTTTTTTAATATCTTGAATAACTTCCTTAGGAATACTTCGACCTTTAATTACATTTAAAGGATAAAATGTTGCTCTCCCTAGTTTTTCTTGTTTTAAAAAATTAATAGCTTCTATAGCCGTATCTTCATCTAAGGTTACAATAAAATTTTTATTATTACCTAAAGCCGTATCTAAAGCGAGTAAATAATTATCTTGAGTTTTTATTAATTTACCAACTGTTCCCAAGATATTTTTTAAACGTGGATTCGCTAAAATATTTCTAACTGCTAAAGGAGATGTTGAATCATTTAAAATATTGTTTTCTAAAACTTCTATTTTATTTTTAATAGTGATAATTTGTTTACTTTTATTTTCCATATTAGCATTAAGATCACTTTTATTTACTTTTAATTTTAATAATTCATCATTTAAATTAGTTAAAGTATTACGATTATTAGCTAATTTTTCTTCTAAAGAAGTAATACTATTATTTAAAACATCTAAGTTCTTTTCTTTTTTTAATATAGTATCTTTTAAAGTAATTAAGTTTTCATTTATCTTTTTTTCATCTTTATTATATTTTGTTCTTTCAATCGTTATTGTTCTTTCACTTTCTAAATCACTTATTTTTTTCGTTAAAGATATTAATTTTTCTCTTTTTTCATTTATTTGATTATCTAAAGATATATTTTGATACTTTAATTTTTCTAAATATAATTCTTTAGTGTTATCTTGATTAGTTACTTGATTATTTAATACTTCTATTTCTTTTTTTAAGGTTTGATATGATTCATTTAAATTAGTAATATCATTACATATTAAAGCTATATCAATACTTTCTAAGTCTTCTTTTAAAGCTAGGTACTTTAAAGCTTTATCTTTTTCTCTTTTTAAAGGATTAATAGTTTGTTCTAATTCTTGAATAATTAAATTAAGACGAATTAAATTTTCTTCAGTCTTCTCTAATTTTTTTAAACTTTCTTCTTTTCTTTTTTTATATTTTAAAACTTTAGCCGCCGATTCAAAAATAATACGCCGATCGGTACTTTTACTATTTACAATGTCCGTAATATTTCCTTGAGAAATAATATTAAAATCATTTAATCCCGCCCCCGATTCCATTAATAAATCCGTTATATCTTTTAATCTAACTCGATTATTATTTATAAAGTATTCATTTTCTCCGGTTTCATATACTACTCTTTTTATTTCCACTTCTAAAAAATCCGTAGAAAGATAATGATCAGTATTATCAAATACTAAAGCAACCATCGCTCTTTTTTGTTTATCGCGAGAACTGGAACCATTAAAAATAACATCACTCATCATACTAGATCTAAGTGATTTTACTGATTGTTCTCCTAAAACCCAACGAATAGCATCAACAATATTACTTTTACCACTACCATTAGGCCCTACTATACCTGTAATACCAGGATTTATCTCTAAATCAATTTTATCTGCAAAAGATTTAAATCCTTGAGCTCTAATACTTTTTAAATACATCTTTTACCTCTATTTAACATACTTTAAAAAGGCATCATAAGCAGCGTGTTGTTCGGCTTCTTTTTTACTAGAACCAATACCTTTACCATATATAATATCATCTATTTTAACCACTACTTCAAATTGCTTTTGATGACTTTTGCCTGTTTCTTTAACAACTATATAACTTATTTCTTGTTTTGATGGTTGAACTACTTCTTGAAGTTTAGTTTTATAATCTGTATTAAAATCCCGATCATCATTTATATAAGGAATAATTATCGTATCAATATATTTTTTAACTACCTTAAAACCTTGATCTAAATAAATAGCTCCTATAATAGCTTCAAATACATCCGCTATAATAGTATTATTTATATTATGTTGTTGACCTACACCCACTTTAATTAATTTATCTATTTTTAAATCTTTAGCGTAACACGCTAAAGCATTTTCACAAACATAATTAGCTCTTTTGACAGTCATTAGTCCTTCACTGTATTTAGTATTTTGATAAAAATAATCACTCGTAACTAATTCTAATACCGCATCTCCTAAATATTCTAAACGTTCATAATTATATTTTAATTTATGTTCATAAGCATAACTACTATGTGTTAAGGCTATATCTAATAATTGGGGATTATGCATTTTAATCTTAAATTTGTCTAAAAATTCCATATCTTTCACCATAAATTTATAATATCATATTTTTCTAAATTAATCTACTTTTGAATTAATTGTTTCTTTATATCTAATTTACTTTTTTTTAAATATATAGTAAAATTTAAAAAGGTGATTAAAATTAAGAAAATCATTATTTATTTAATAAGGGGTTATCAATTACTACCTTTAAGTAGTCATAAGATGTGTCGTTTTCAACCTACTTGTAGTAATTATATGATTGAAGCTATTGAAAAATATGGTACTTTAAAAGGTTTAAAATTAGGAATAAAAAGGATTTTAAAATGTCATCCTTTTGGGCCAATGGGAATTGATAATGTTCCAGAAAGGAAAGAAAACAAATGAAAAAATATTTATTATTATTAATAACTTTATTATTTATGGGAGGTTGTAGTATTTTTAAAGATAATTTAGAAAATGCGACTATCTATACAACAACTTATCCAATAACTTATTTAATTAATACTTTATATGGAAATTATAGTAAGATTGAAAGTATTTATCCGATAGATACGGATGTCTATAGTTATGAATTAACCGATAAACAAATTAGTGAATATGCTAAAAGTGATTTATTTATTTATAATGGTTTAAGTAATGAAAAAAATATTGCCAAAAATTTAATTAATAAAAATAATAAATTATTAATTATTGATGTATCTAATGGTTTAAGTTATACATATGGTATTGAAGAACTTTGGTTAAGCCCTAATAATTTTCTGATGTTAGGGAAAAATATTCGCGACAATTTAAATGAATATGTTAAATCTCGGGCTATTATAGATAGTATTAATAGTAATTATGATGCTTTCGCTGAACAAATATCTATAATGGATGCCGATTTAAGAACTATTGGGAAAGAAGCGAAAGAAAAAGGAACAAATACTATCGTTGTTAGTGATGATGTATTAAATTATTTAAACAATTATGGATTTAATACTATAAGTTGTGATAAAGATACTCTAACCGAAAATAATCTTAATAGTATTGAAAGTGGTTATAAAAATAAAACTTATAAAGGAATAATTACAACTGATGAAGAAATTGCTGAAGCGGTAAATAGTATTATTCAAAATAATGATGTGGAAATCGTAAATATAAGTAAGATGACTAATTTGAGTTTAGATGAAAACTATATTACGATTATGCAAAAGTTTATTGACGATTTAAGGAATCTCGTTTTAGCCGATTAATTTATTTGACAAGGAGCTACTTTTATATTAAAATTAAGAAGTAGCTTGGTTGTGGAGTGGTACTCAAGAGGCTGAAGAGGCGTCCCTGCTAAGGATGTAGAACGGGTAACTGTTGCGAGGGTTCAAATCCCTCCCACTCCGCCATAAATAAAAATAATTCTCATAAGAGAATTTTTTATTTGTTATAAATGAATAAATCCGTAATATTATAATTATCATTATCTAATATATGTTCTTGAAAATAGTTATTTAAATGGTCTAAGGTAATTAAATTATTATCGAAAGCTTCCGTTAAAGAATATATTTTTTCCCTTTTAAAATAGCTTTGCCAAAAAGATGGATAAACTACATATTTTATATCTTGAATACAAGCAAGATAAATTTCTTCCCCATTTAATATAAATTTCGTATACATATCATAGCCATCTTGTTGTTTATAAGCAAATTCTTTTAAAGAAGGATGATTATTTTTGACATAATCAAAACACTCTGTACTATAAGCAGAATATTGATATACACTTTTACTTACTAAGGAATAATTTAAATAATCAATTACAACTTTAAATAAGATAATACCTAATATTATTCCTAAGATAACTAATAATCTTTTAAAATGATAATTTTCTAATAAAGAACTTATAAACATAATCTATCCTTTTCTTTATAAAAATTGTACACGGATAATCTTAATTAGTCAATTAATAAATATCTTAAAGATTTTGCTGTGTATTAGATATTGGGTGATAAAACAATACAAAAATTAAAAAAGATATGTTATGATATATATGTTGAA
>CANPXQ010000063.1 GCA_947586295.1 uncultured Bacilli bacterium | reverse complement strand
TGATTATTTTAACAAGTTAAAATAATCTATCGTTGGTTTGTCGTGACTCTGTCACTTTTGTTTGACAAACCTACAAATTAAAAATTTTGTCTATTATTTACACATTACATTTAAATAATACATAATCACTATTTTCATAATAAATTGGTTTAAAATCATTATCATTAATTAAATAGTTATATAAATTACTACCATTATATATTAAAGCATAATCAAAATTATATTTTTTAAAAACACTTTTATATTTATTAAATTTATCCGTATCTAAATAATCATTTATAATATCTTTTCCCCCATTAAATTTTTTATTATATACCTCTGCTCTAGAATCAATAAATACAGGTATATCATTATATAATAGAAACGATCCAAAATTAAATTCATTAAATAATTTAATATTAGAATAATCTAAATTTTCCTTAATATATTTTACCGATTGATAAGGATAATCTTCTTTTATTTGATAATCAAAATTAGCTAAATCTAATCTTTTTAAAAAATAAATATAACCGCCGCCTAAAATTATTAATATTAAACTTAGGCATACATAATTATTTAACGGATTTTTAAAAGACAAATTAAATATTTTTTTAATATCATAATTTTCTATAATTATTTTAAGCATAATAGTTGGATAAAATAAATAAACAAAAGCAATATTTCGATTAGCAATTGTGGAAAATAAAAATAAGCCTATTAAGAAAGTAAAATCCCGCATTTTCATTTTTAACTTTAAAACGTAACCTAATACAATCATTAAGCAAAATAAGAACAGCATATACTTATAATCAATAAAAACGGTCTTCAGCATTTCCGCAATAAACAAATAATCTTTATTACCTAAAGCGGTTATAAAAAAAGTATATGGATAGTATTTAAAAGGGGTTAAAAAGCCAGTAAATAAAAGTAAAAATACGGTAATTAACCACCTTTTTTCATTTTTAACTTTTTTAATTACAACTCTCGAAGAAAATAAAGTTTTTAATATTTTAGTTTTAGAAAAAAGATATTCAACCATAAATGGTAAGATAAAAATTATAGCTAATATCCATAAAGGCATATGCATATTAGCGATTAAAATAGATATTATAATTAAATAAATAGAATAACGCCATTTTCCAGTATTATATAAATTATTTAAAAAATAAATTTCTAAATAAAATAATAAATAAGTTATTGATTGGACTCTATTAGTTAAAAAAATATTCATAATTAATAAAGTTACTAAACTAATAAGTAAAGATAATATTCGACTCTTAGAATATTTATAATTAGTTAGAAATATTGTTATACCCAATGCAGAAAAAACTAAAAGGAAAGTTAAAAACACGCCACTATAATTAAAGAATTTAAAAGTATAATAAATTAATATATCGTATAAAAAATGATGATACAAATATATTAAATTAGGAATAAAACTAAAATGATCTTTAAAATCTACACCATATTTTAAAATTGTCTCTCCTGTTTTTAAATCAAAAAATAAATCGTTTTGACAATCTTTATTAACAATTAAAACCATAAATAATAAAATAAATAATATATAAATGGCTAAAATTAGAATATTTTTTACTTTACCCTTTTCCATATTTTAATTATAAAAGAAAAATTTAGTTAAGTCCATAACTAAATTATAAATGTTCCATTTTTTAATATTTGAATTTCTTTATTATCATAAGTTGTCGCATAAATATTTAAATCATCAGTTCCAATCATCATATCTACGTGATTACTAGCGAGATTTAAACCTTTCTTTTTTAATTTTTCATCGCTTAAAGCACAGCCATTTTTCAAACATTCAGGAAAGCCTTCCCCTAAAGCAATATGACAAGAAGCATTTTCATCTAATAATGTTGTATTTAAAGCAACCCCACTTTTTGCAATAGGACTATTTTTATCGACTAAAGCAATTTCTCCTAAATTTTTCATTCCTTCTTTATTTAAAATACTTTCTAAAACTTCTTTACCAATATGCGCATCATATTCTACAACGACTCCTTTTGAAAATTTTAAATAAAATTCATCAATCTTTTGATTATTATAAAATAAAGGTTTAGAACCATAAACAATACCTTCCGCTGTATCTTTTAAAGGAGAAGTAAAGATTTCATAGCTAGGCAAATTTACTAAACATAATACATCTGTTCCCACTCCACACCATAATGCTTCTTTGCTAATATCGATTTTAAAATCCGTCCCTTTATTATTTTGATAATGTAAAGTTTTTATTTTTAATTTATTCATTTTTTTAATCAATTTATTAGAACTTACTTTTATTTCATCCCACGCCTTAATAGGATCTTTTTCCTCTAAAAGAACTAAACTGCCAATAAGTTTAAATAAGCGTTCATAAGCATCTTTGACCCCTGGAAAAATTTCTTCAGCCCAAGTTTTGCTCGGTAAAGCTGCTATACACCAAGGAACTAAATTTTTCTTTTGAGCATCATAAAATTCTTTTTTACTTTTTAACATTAAGTTACTAGCTAAAGTAACTTTTTGAATATCCAAATCATCCATCATATGTGGATATTCACTTTTTAAAATTAGAAAATTAGCTCCTTTTTTAGCATATTTTCCCCATATATCTTTTTTAAAGTAACTACTTTCCATAATAGTTTTTTCATCTTTTGTTAAAAGTGTATGATATTCATCCGGATCCTCTTCATCTAAATATATATCTTTTATATTTAGTTCATTTAATTTTTTTACTAATTTGTTAATAAATGGTTTATTTTCTTTATGATAATTGATTAATACCGATTTACTTTTTTTTAAATTTAAACACTGTGCAATTAATAAATTTATATATTTTTCTTCTAACTCTTGCATAAAAATCCTCCTAAAAATAATATTAACATATGTTATATTTTTAATGCAATTTTTTTTATTATATGCTAAAATAGTTTCTCAAAAGAGGGATAATTATGTATTTACATATTGGAACATCACAAATAAAAGAAATATTATTTAATCACATAATTGATAGTCAGACAATTTATAAGCCTAAAGGTGGCTTATGGTTTACAAAATTAATTAATGATAAATATAGTGAATGGGTAGAATACATTTCAACGCATCCAGAAACGATTATTTACAATCAATTATGGAATTGTGGAAATATTGTTTGTTTAAAATTATTACTAAACGATGATAGTCATATTTTTTATTTAGATAGTGATGAAAAATTAAAATATCTAATCGCTAAATATCATAACGAAAACTTTTTCAGTTATCGGGCTTTAAGTTATGATTATGATGGCATTTTTGTAAATATTGATAAATTATCTAATAATTATCACTTATTAAAAAAACTTTATACTGTTAATACATTTATTTTATTTAATATAAATGCTATTAAAGAATATTATAGTGGATTAATTACCCCAATTGCTTTTTATGATGAATACTGCTTTGAAGATTATATTTTGAACTTTGAAGAAAATAAAAAAATGGTTATTCCTATTAAAAGTACTAGCATACCTATTTTAAATACCCTTAAAGATAAAATTAATAGTTATTGTCAAAATTATAATTTAAGTAATCCTGATGATATTAAAACTTACAAACAAATAGAACAATATTTAATTAGTAATTTTACTGAAGAAATTAATTTTTTAAAAAATAATGAAGATGTTAAAGAAACTAAATTAATTAGAACTTTAATTAATAATTTTACCAGTCAATCTTAAAAACTTTTTTGATAATAATGGTAATTAAATAAGCTAGAACAACCATAATGGCAATAAATACTAAATTAATGGGATGTTTAAAACTTTCAATTAAACCTGTTCCGATTAATCCCCAAAAGCAGACTAAAAAGATTTTACTAATAATTAAAGCTAATAAATATCTTTTAAAAGGAATATTAGTTATTCCTGCCACAACATTAATCATAAATGCTGGTGTAAAAGGAATCGCTAAAATAATAGTTATTTGACTTAAACTAAGATTTTGAATAAATAATAATATATTTTGAAAAAGAGTGTTTTTATTAAACTTTTTTTTAACATATTTACTAAATTTTTGAGCTAAAAAATAAGCAATGCTACAACCTATAACTGTACAAACCCAAGATATTAAAAAGCCTCCAACTTTTCCAAAAGCAATAGCATTTATCGCAATGAAAACAAAAAGAGGTAAAATAGGAATTATAGATTCTAAAACAATTAAAAAGCAACCTAGAATGGGTCCCCAAAGTCCTAAGCTTGTAATAGTATTCGTTATAAAATCATAAAAATTAGAAAACACTTCTTGCATAAAAACCACAACATTATTATAATACATCAAAAAGAAAAAAACTATCCATAAAAAAGTATCAACAAATTTATTGATACTTTTTAATGAATTACCTGAGTTACATCATAACCATAATATTCTAAAGTAGATACAACTTTTTTGCTTAAAAATCCTTTGTTACATATAATATAATATTTTTTCCCTTTTTCAAGATATTTTTTATGATTTAAAAGTAAATTATCAGCATAAATATTAGTGCTATTTAAAGTTGGATGTTCTTTATAATCAAGTGGATGTTGAACATCGATTAATGGTCCTAGTTGTGTATTATAATCGCTTAATCTAATTCTTTTCATTTTTCTTACTACCACCAATTTATTATATGAAATAATATTTATTTAATAAAGGATGTTTATACTAAAAAAAACCTTAAAGGTTTTTTATTCATCATCACCATCAAAGAAATCATCAAAAAATTCATCATCAGAAATAACATTTTCATTAACGATAATACTATCAGCATCTACATTTATTTTGGGTTTGTCTATATCATTATTTTCTTTATCTAATGGCATTTCTTCTTCTATTTTATTTAGATTTTGTTTTTCTTCTTCTTTAGCTTTTTCTTCTTCTAATTCAAAAGCTTTTAATTTTTCATCAATATCTTTTAACATTGCATCTAAATCCAAGTTATTATTCATTTTTGGTGGTACTTTACTAGTAACTGGCATATCCATATTAGGCATTGCAAAAGGATTAATAGGGTTACTAAATGGATTAGTAAATGGATTGAAATCAGCAGACATATTTTGACTTTGTTCCGCCATTAATTTATTTCTTTCTTCCATAACATATTTTTTAAGATCAAATAATTCAACAACTTGTTTTTGGCGTTGAGGATATGGTTCTTCTATTCTTTCAATTCCCCAATCTATTTTAAAGTCTGGTTGTAATTTTATTTTGTATGGATTACTTCTAATTCTAATTAAAATACCTTCAAATAGTTTCATTTTTTGCAAATCAGATATAGATATAAGAGGTCGCGTAGCATTTTTATCTTTATCATCAGTTACTTTAACTTCCCCACACATTTTACTAATTTCTTCTAGAGCTTTTAATTCACTACTGATTAAATATATTAAATTACCGCAATTTCCTCGAATTATTTGAGCAACTTCTTCCCCATAAACGGAATTAAGTTGAGCAAAGTCTTGAATAATAAATGTAAAACGAATTAAACGGCTCCGCGCTGCCGAAATCATTGAATCAACATCGCGAAGTGGTGGCATATTAGCGAATTCATCAAGAATAAAGTTTGTTCTTATTGGTAATTTTCCCCCATTTTCTTGGGCTACATCAATTAATGTTTCATAACATTGTTTAATAAATATTGTCATTAAACTATGGTAAGTCTTTTTTTCATCGTGTATTACCATAAAAATGGCCGTCTTACCTTCACCAATACTTCTTAGATTAAA
>CANPXQ010000062.1 GCA_947586295.1 uncultured Bacilli bacterium | reverse complement strand
CGTGATTATTTTAACAAGTTAAAATAATCTATCGTTGGTTTGTCGTGACTCTGTCACTTTTGTTTGACAAACCTACAGAATTAAAAATAAGTTTTTTAAAATTGAATTGCATTATTATAAAAAATATGATAAATTTATTATGATAGGTTGGGTGACTTAAGTGAATGGCCATATAATAGATTTATATAAGCAAAAGAAAATTAAAATTCTAATTAGTTATGCGCAAATATTAGAAGATATAATTACACTACCCGAAAATACTTTATGGAGTAATAATCGTGAATTTCAAGAAATAAATTCTAAAGTAACAACTTTATTCGCTGATAAATATTATTTTGATAATAATTTAAATCGGAATGATCCTATTGAATATTTTAATGATAATATTAATGCCGTATTATTATCTATTATTGAATATTATCAAAATAATAATCAAAAAGATATTATTAATACGAAGAAAAACGAGACTTTTTTATTATCGGTAATTGTATGTAGTGCCTCATATATAGATATTGCTAGTAACTCTTTAGATGGTAATTATCTAAAGATGCAAAATAATTTTAAAAAATTATTAAAATATTTAAATCAAACTAATTTATTGAAAGTTTATTATAATAATAAAATTATTTTAAAGAAGTTATTTGCTTTAGTTAAAAATAATTTAAAAGAAGAAAAGAAATTCTTCAATTATTATAAAAGTACAAAATATTATAATGAATATAAGTTAATATGTGAAAATCCTTTATTATATCGTGTCCAATTTATTTATAAGATGAATTTAGAGGAAAAAGAAAAAACAATTATAAATAAATATCAGCATCAGTACTTAAAAGAATATTTAACTATTAGTTATGAATTACTCGCAATAAAATTAATGCAAGAATATATTATGAATAAAATAGTTAATACTTATGTAGTACCTGTAGTTGATGGCGCCGATTTAAGTGTTTTAAAACATCCTTTAATTATGGATAATATAAGGTTATTGGTTCCTTTAGAACAATTGAAAAGTTTTAAAAATCCCGATGGTTTTAAAGTTATTTACTATCATAATGGTGAAGATTTAACTAAAATAGATGAAGAAATAACCATTTTAACAAAAGAAGATATTATATCTAGTAATTTAAAAGTTAAAGTAATAAAAGAATATTTTAAAGATAAAGAGGAGGAAAAATAATGAGTGTGTACGGAGAATTTTTTACCAAGTTTATGTCCCCATTTTTTGATGGGTTGGTAAGTATATTTAAATCTTTTTTTGAAGGTTTATTTAAGATGTTTAATGTGATAACATACATTGACATTATTAGCGAATATAAAGGGGAATTAACGGGTGTAGGAATGGTTATATTAATCTTATCCATTATCTTTTTAGTCGCGATGTTTGCTTTCATTTTCTTTTGTATTACGATATCTATTAGAACTTATTTAAGATATAGAAGAAATGTTCATAAAGAAGATATGTTAATAGAAGAAATTGAAAATTTAAATAATGATATTATAAAGTTAAGAAAACAAAATGCTAAAATAGCTGAATTAACTAATGCTGATGGCGAAATAGAATTAGATGAAAATGGTAATCCGGTTAATTCTTTAAAAGAAGGAGAATCAAGATTCTTTAAACTTAGTAATGTAGATGAAAAGTATAAAGAATTTACGCCTCCCGCTATTGAAAATAATTTTACTTTAGAACAATTATGTGATTTATTTCGTAATTATTCAGCATCTAGATTACATTTATATTATGATATTAATTTAATTCGTTTATTTATTGCTTCTTTTGCTTCGAATAAACTTATTATCTTAGAAGGTATATCTGGGACTGGTAAAACTTCTTTAGCTTATGCCTTTGGTTCTTTAATTGATAATGAAACAACTGTTGCTTCTGTTCAACCATCTTGGCGGGATTCTACTGAAATATTTGGTTATTTTAACGAATTTACGAAAAGATTTAATGAAACAGAAATATTAACTAAAATGTATGAAGCTCATTATACCGATGAAGTATATATTACCCTTTTAGATGAAATGAATATTTCGCGGGTTGAATATTATTTTGCCGAAATGTTATCTGTTTTGGAACTTCCTAATAAAAAGGACTGGGTAGTAGAACTTGTTCCTAATGTATGGGAACACGATCCGGTTAAACTTGATGAAGGAAAATTAAAAGTGCCTGAAAATATGTGGTATATCGGGACAATTAATAATGATGATTCCACTTTTATGATAACAGATAAAGTTTATGACCGGGCAATGCCAATTGCTATTGATGATAAAGCAGAAGAATTTCAAGCTCCTGATGTGGAACCATTTAAAATAAGTTATACTTATTTAAATAGTTTATTTGAAAAAGCGAGTAAAGATTATGCTGTTAGTGAAGAAAACTTAGAAAAAATAAAGAAAATGGACCGTTATGTAATTGATCATTTCCGTTTAGCTTTTGGTAATCGGATTGTCAAACAATTAAAAGATTTTGTACCATCATATGTTGCTTGTGGTGGCGATGAAGTTGCCGGAATTGATTACTTAATTGCCCATAAAATCTTAAGAAAATTTGAACAATTGAATCTCGCTTATATTAAAGATGAAATAGATGGTTTTATAGCTTATTTAGAAGAATTATTTGGCGAAGGCAAAATGCCTGAATGTAAAGCTTACCTTTTAAGATTAAAGAAAACCATTTAATTGAGGTTAAAAATGGAACAAATTGATAAAATACTAGCTAATTTAAATGTTGCTAATATTGATGAATTTATGAAAAAGAATAATTCGACAATTAAAGCGACAACTAAGGTTCATAAAGTAATAAGTGATACATCTTGGATTTCAATGATTGAAGATTCTATTCCTTATTTGGATAATATTATTCGTAATCCTCGGCGTTTTATTGTTCAAGAAGAAAATATTGTCCCTATTGAAAAAACTAAAGTTGTAACGGAAGAAAGTATTCGGCATTTAGCCCAAAATACGAATTTAATTCAAGATGTCGATGAAGATGGAACCGTTATTCCTTTAAAGTTACTTAATGTCTATCGGGAAGAAACCGTTGATTTATATGAAAATCGTTTTATAAAATCCTTAGTAGATAACTTATATGGTTTTGTAAATGATAAATTACGGGAATCTAATCAAAAGTCTTATGTGGATGTGGTTAATGATGTATCTTATAATGTTAATGATGAAGATATTAATGTGTCTTTAAAAATTGCGAGTAAAAATAAAGAAGAAATTATAACGGCTAGTAAAGATGGACATACTATTGAAGAGCGAATTGAATATATTAAAGATGTATTAGCAGCTTTTAGAGGAAGTCAATTTATTAAAAGCCTAGCTGCTAGTCAACCTGTTAGAAGTCCGATAAGAAAGACTAATGTTATCTTAAAAGAACCTAATTTTATCAAGGCTTTAGAGCTTTGGGAATATTTGGAAAGTAACGCTATTAAGCCCATTACGGAAGAAACTAATGAAGAAATAGATAGAAGTAAAGAATTAAAAGATTCCTATGACCTAGCGTTTTATATTCAAAATGAAGCTTTGAAGTTAAATAAAGAAACAAATACTACGGGTTCTTTATCTAAAAAAGTAGATTTTACTTTATATCTAGAAGATATTATTAAAAAAAGTTTAGTTAGTGAAAAAGAATTAAAAAAACAAATTAATTATGAAATAAAGAAAGTATATGCTAAAATAAAGAAAGAAGAAGAAGGAGTTAAAAAAGAATTTTTAAGTATAATTAAAGATTTTGAAAAGAAAAAAAATAAAGCGATTTTATTATTAAAGTGAGGTTAAGAAGATGGCTGAAAAAGTAAAAAAAGAAAAGAAAAAATCTAAGATATTAAATAATCGAGAAGTTATCAATTTAAAAGAATTTATGCTTTTAAATCGCGAAGAACAAAACCAAAAAGTTCATGATACTTTGGTTAAAATGTATGAAGATACTTTAGAAATTCAAAAAAAATATATTGAAAAGACTTTAAATTTAATGTATGAAGTTAAAGATAAAGAAATATATTTACCTTATAATTTAAGAGTATCTAAAGATGGTAGTAAAATTGTTTTTGATTTTGTTGATAGGGGTAATTGGTGGTTGTTTTTGCTTTTCTTATTTACTTTTTTATTCGCCGGAATTGCCGCTACTTATTCGGGAGTTCAATTATTAAATAAAGAAAAATTAAATATTGATTTAGATGGCGATGGGGTTGCTGATTTAAATATTGATATTGATAATGATGGTATATGTGATATTAACTGTGATACTAATAAAGATAGAAAACCGGATGTTAATTTAGATTATCGAGGTAATCGAAATTCAACTTTTAATGTATTACAAGAAGATGGTACATTAAGAAATCCTTTAAATCAAGATAAAAATAATGATGGTAAGTGTGATTTAAATTGTGATACGAATGATGATGGCTGGCCTGATGTTAATTTAGATATTGATGGTGATGGTAAACCAGATATTAATGTGGATCGTAATGGGGATGATGTACCAGATTTAAATATTGATAATGATGGGGATGGAAAGCCGGATGTTAACGTTGATGTTAATGGTGATGGTAAGTGTGATTATAATTGTGCTTCGACAGATACGGATAATAAACGGGAATTAAATGTGGATTTAGATGGTGATGGTAAATGTGATGTTAACTGTGATACCAATAATGATGGAATACCAGATACTAATTTAGATTATGAAGGTAATAAAGAACCAACATTTAATAAAGAAGATGAAAATGGTAATATAACGAATAAAACGAATCAAGATACCAATAATGATGGTAAATGTGATTTAAATTGTGATAATGATAAAGATGGTTGGCCAGATACTAATGTGGATTTAGATGGTGATGGTGATCCTGATGTTAACGTTGATGTTAATGGTGATGGTAAACCTGATTTAAATTTAGATACTGATGGTGATGGGGTTTGTAATGTAAACTGTGATAATAATAATGATGGAATTTGTGATTCTAATTGTATTTTTAATCAAAAACAAGAAGATAAAGAATTAAATGTTGATTTAGATGGTGATGGTAAATGTGATGTAAACTGTGATACCAATAATGATGGTAAACCAGATATTAATGTCGATCACGATGGTAATCGTAAACCAACATTTAATAAAGAAGATGAAAATGGTAATATAACAAATAAAACAAATCAAGATACTGATGGCGATGGTAAGTGTGATTTAAACTGTGATACAGATGATGATGGTTGGCCAGATACTAATTTAGATATAGATGGTGATGGCGATCCAGATTTAAATATCGATAGCAATGATGATGGTTATCCGGATTTAAATATTGATACGGATGCTGATGAAGTATGTGATATAAACTGTGATGATGATGGCGATGGAATATGTGATAGGTTCTGTACGCAAATAGTAACACCAGGAGATTATCCACAAGGAGATATAACTCAATCAGGTGATGGGGAAACTGGAGTAGAAACACCTTCATTAATTGTAACTTTTGATAATAAAAGTGAAGTTATTACTGAAAATTTATATCCTGATGATCAAGGAGAACAGTTTAAGTTCCCGATGTTAAATTTACGATTCAAAATCCTACTAAATATCCAATGTATTATGATTTACGTTGGGAAATAATCGAAAATA
Source organism: uncultured Bacilli bacterium (assembly GCA_947586295.1). Lineage (GTDB taxonomy): Bacteria > Bacillota_I > Bacilli_A > RF39 > UBA660 > Onthocola_B. Next base: position 323 of record CANPXQ010000062.1, on the reverse strand, counting down.
CTTTCACTTCACCTAATTTTAAATTTAAAGTAGTTGGAGATGAAGGTGGATATAATCAAGATTGGCAAACAGCTCCTGTAGAAAATGCTTTAATTAAAGATCGAATCTTAATTGCTCCTAATACTACACAAAGTTATACTATATCTTTAACATTACACGGCACAGGAGAAGAACAAAATTATGACCAAGGTAAAACTTTTGATGGTAAAATAGTTGTTGTATTAGTAGGTTAAAACTTTACATAAATTGTAAAGTTTTTTTAAACTAAAAACAAGTCGTTGATATATATATATATATAGTACAATGGGACTAGAAAGGGTATT
>CANPXQ010000061.1 GCA_947586295.1 uncultured Bacilli bacterium | reverse complement strand
AGATAGAACGATAATGTTCTATTTTTTTAGTAGTTTAAATTACATCTAATTTGGTGTATACTTAAATTAGATATAATGAATACTATAATAGGAGATGACTTACTATATATGGAAGAAAGTAAAAAAAGAAATATCTTATTATTTGTAGCAATCGCAACTATTCTTTTACTTGTTGTAGGAGCAACATATGCTTATTTTCAAGCCCAAATAGGAATTGGCGTTAATAGTAATGTTAATGTATTAACCGGAACAACTACAAATTTAAGTTTTTGGTTTGACGGAGATATAAGTATTACAGCTAATCAACAAAATTTTGGCGTTAATTCAGGTAATAGAGATCAAACAATTAATGCTTATGTAAAGTTGATGGCTGGCAATACAGAAAACGATATAATAACTAAAAAATATTATATATACTTAGTCATAGATAAAAATGAAATAAAATATAGTACAAGTGAAAAAAAAGTAGAACTTTTATTAAATATATATAATACTAATAAATCAGAGTATAAAATAGAAAATAAAATTATAGATTATAAGACAAATATAGTAGATGGTAATAAAAATACGTTAAGTGGTTATGATATTACGAATGTAAGTGGAATAATACCTTTAATAGAAGATGAAATAAGTGCTTCTGCAGCAGAAGAAATAACAAAAAATTGGGAAATAAAAGTAACATTAATTAATTTAGATTCTGATCAAAATTTAAATGTGGGAAAAGAAGTAAAAGGGAAAATATTGATATTACCAGAACAAATAAAATATAATTTAAGTGATTATATAAAAGAATTACATAACGGCGAAGATGGAACAAATAATATATATTTTCACGATATGGAAGGAAATTATTCAAATTCAAATTTAGAAATAGGAGATAAATCATATCGATATAGTGGATCAAATGAAGATGTACATAATTATGTCTGTTTTGGTAGTGATGAACAAGAATGTCCAGAAGAAAATTTATATCGAATAATCGGCGTTTTTAACGATGAGGTAAAATTAATAAAGGCTGATTATGCAAATAAAGAAATAATAGGAGCAGGTGTAACAGAACCGAGCGAAGAAATTGATCCTGATAAAAATGGTTCATATTATAGTGGATGGAATTATGGTCCAAATAGTCTTTCAAATGAAATCAAAGATTCCTTTGCCCATAGGTATCGTGGTTCTTTAGATCATATTGATGTATTTTATTGGCAAAAAATCGGTCGGACAAATCCTGATTGGCCGACATCTTTATTAAATAAAATTCATTTAAATACTAATTTTTTGAATCATATTGGAAATGAAAATTTAAATTTATGGCAAGAATTAATTGCTTTTCACGATTGGTATTATAAAGGTTCTTCGTGGGAAAATATTGTTATCGCTTCTAAAGATAGTCCAAATACTATTAAAACTTCTTATGAATATGAAATAACAAATCAAGAGGAAACTACCAATTCAAAAATAGGATTAATGTATATGTCTGATTATTTATATGCGGCCTCTCCTAATAATTGGGATAAAAAACCTTTCAATGGAGACCATACATATATGGAAAGTGGCATTGATGCGGAAGGTATTGTTTATGGATATTATGCTGGAGATGATGGTAGTGATTATCGAAGCGCTTTAAAGGAAGATTGGCTTTATCTGGGAGCTACTGAATGGACTATAACACAAATGATTGATGGTCTTAGTGCCTTTACTATACACATTGCTGGAGATGGTAACGGTCATGGTGTTGGTCAAACTGCTCAAGCAGTACGCCCTTGTTTCTATTTAATATCATCAGCCAAAATTTCTATGGGTTTAGGCACAAAAGACCACCCATTTAAAGTTGTTTTAAATTAAAAATAACGTAAAGCTTAATTCTTCTTCTTTTATTTATGTAATTTAAAAGATATAATATAACTAGGTGAATGTATGAAAATATATATAGGTTGTGATCATTTAGGTAAAGAAATTGTATCTAAATTAATTAATGATTTAAAAAAAGATAATTATGAAGTTATAAAAACCACTTTAGAAAATAAAGAAGGTGATGATTATCCTGACTTTGCTTTTGAAGTATGTAAAAATGTAATTAAAGAAAATACTTTAGGTATTTTACTATGTGGAACGGGAATTGGAATGAGTATTGCCGCCAATAAAGTAAAAGGCATTATTTGTGCCAAAGTTAGTTCGGTATCCGAAGCTCATTTAGCCAAAGAACATAATGGAGCCAATGTTATAGCCCTATCAATAAAAACTCCTTATGAAGATATTTTATTAATGATAAAAGAATTTTTGAAAACGCCTTTCTCTAATGAAGAAAGACATTTAAGGAGAATTGAAAAAATACATAATATTGAAAATGGTACATATTATATATAAGGGATAATTATGCGAAACAAAAAATTAATTATAATAATATTAGTATTAAGTGTAGTAGCTTTAAAAATAAATAATATAGATCATAAAGAAAAAGAAGAAGAAAAAGTTATTGATGAGCCCGAAACGATTGTTACAATATTAGATAAAACATCGGGCGAAATTAAAAAACTAAATTTAGAAGATTATATAATTGGAGTAGTAGCAGCAGAAATGCCTGCTTCTTTTCAAATGGAAGCATTAAAAGCCCAAGCTGTGGCCTCGCGTAGTTTTGCACTTTATAAAATAAATACAAGTAATGGTACGTATGACTTAGTAACAGATGTTACGGATCAATCTTATATTACAATCGATGAAATGCGCAACAAATGGCAAAATAATTATGAAACCTATTATACTAAAGTAAAAGAAGCCGTAGATAGTACAAAGGATCAAGTATTAACTTATAATAATGAAGTTATATGTGCTTTTTATTTTGCAATGAGTAATGGTTATACGGAAGATGCTGATTTGGTATTTGGTGAAAGCCAAGATTATTTAACTAGTGTAGATAGTAGTTTTGATAAAAATGTAAAAAATTTTGAAGTAACCGTAAATATTCCTAAAACTGAATTTTGTGAAAAATTAAATATTAATTGTGATAAACTTCAAATATCGAATATTAATTATTCTAAAACGGGGCGTATTAATTCTTTGACCATAAATGATCAACAGTTTCAAGGTACGCAGGTAAGATCTTTGTTAGGTTTAAGATCGACAGATTTTAATATTGTAATATCTGATGAAATATCCATAACTACTAAAGGTTATGGCCACGGTGTTGGTATGAGTCAATATGGTGCTAATGAATTAGCGAAAATGGGTAAATCTTATGAAGATATTTTAAATTATTATTATCAAAATATAGTAATAAAAAAAATGAATGTATAATAATAGAAAAATCATCCATACTTTAATTAGGATGGTGAATTATGAAAAAAAGGAAATTAAAATCTTTTGTTTTACCGAGCTTATATGTTCTTACAATAGGGGCTTTGTTTATTAGTATTGCTTTTTTAGGTTCAAGTATTGAGCAGCAATATGATTCGGGAAATATGGCTGTTAGTGCTATTAAAGATAGTACAATTCCCGTTACAAACACAACGGATGAAGAAAAAATAGTAAAGCCATTTACTAGTGATAAAGTAAGTATTAGTAAAAACTTTTATAATATGAATGATGATGAAAGTAAACAACAACAATCTTTAGTGTATTATGCCAATACTTATTTACAAAATAGTGGCGTTCTTTATAGTTCTAGTGAAAGTTTTGAAGTAATAAGCGCTACAAAAGGAACAGTAAGTAAGGTAACAACTGATGAAATATTAGGAAATGTAGTAGAAGTAACATATAATAATAATTTAAAAACAGTATATTATAGTTTAGGTGAAGTTTTAGTTAAAGAAAATGATGAAGTTACAACATCAACTGTATTAGGACAAAGTGGGGATAATAGTTTAGAAAATGAAAGTACAAATTGCTTATTATTTGAAGTATATCAAAATGGTATCGCTATCGATCCTAATCAATTTTATGATATGAATTTAAAAGATTTTGCTTAATCATAAATTAAACCTCTTAATAATAAATTTTATTAAGGGGTTGTTTAATAAATGAAAGATATTAATAAAAGAGTAGTTGAAGAAGCCAATTATATGTTAAAAACAAAGGATACAATTAGAAGTATTGCCAATAAATATAATGTTAGTAAAAGTACTGTGCATAAAGATTTAAGTGAAAGATTAAAAAAAATAGATGAAACTTTAGCTTCCCAAATAAATACTATTATGCATGAACACTTAGAAGAAAGACATATAAGAGGAGGGCAAACGACTAAATTAAAGTATAAAAAGAGGTAGATATGCAAAAAAATATTTTATATTTAGTAGATGATTATTTATTATATTATAGTAAAGGTATTAATAAAATAATTAAATATAAATTAACCAATAAAGCTTTAAAAAATGGCAAAATAGCGAATGTTAAGTTATTTATTTCTAGTTATAAGAACTTTATAAAAGAAGATAATATTAATAATTCTCTATTTGGAGATGCCATAACAATTATTATAAATCCTAGTTATACTAAAGTAGATATAGAAGTATTAAAAAATATTTTTATTGGTCTAAATTATCGAAAAGTAAATATTATAAATGAAATGAAATTATATAAATTAAATAATAGTAATGCATATTTAAATTACAATAATACTTATGCTTTTTTATCTTACTTAGATTACTATAAAGAAAAACATAGTTTATTAATTACTTACGATTTATTTACCGATGAAGACATTATAAAATTAATTAATAAAAAACTCAAAAAAAGAAATATATATACTTTTGGAAATAATGAAAAAATATTTGATTTAATTGAAAAAATAGAAGTCAAGTCTTCAAATATAGGATATGTTTTCTCTAATAAGGATACTTTTTTAATTGATGAAACTAAAAAAAATGATTGAAAAGAGAAAAAATGTATGATAATATTTTGAAGTCGTGCCAATTTTTTGTCGAAATTTGTAGGACGTTTAGCTATTCCGGAACTTTCTTAACTATGTTATATTTTAATTAACAAGGAAGGAGTGAAAAGGAATAATGACTGGTAAAGTAAAATGGTTCAACAATGAAAAAGGTTATGGTTTCATTGAAAATGAACAACTATCTGACATATTTGTCCATTATTCAGCAATTGTTAAAGATGGTTTTAAAACTTTAAGCGAAGGCAGCACAGTTGACTTTAAATTGGTTGAAACCCCAAAAGGTCTTCAAGCAATAGATGTTATTGAGCAAAGAATGACTACTACAATTTAGTAGTTTTTTTCGTAGAATAATGATATAATCATTTTAGGAGAGTGATATTGTGAAATTAAATATTCGGGGAGATAAAGTAACCGTTACAAAATCTATTAAGGATTACATAACCGAAAAAGTAAGTAAATTGGACCGTTATTTTGAAAGTAAAAATGTGGAAGGTAAAGTAATAATTAGAGTTCGAAATAATGAACAAATTATTGAAGTAACAATACCAACAAGCCGATTTACTTTAAGGGCTGAAGAACATCATCAAGATTTATATGCTGCTATTGATTTAGTTGCCGATAAATTAGAAAAACAAATAAGAAGAAATAAAAATCGGTTAAATAATAAATATAAAAACTTAGATAAGTTTGAAATGAATTTTGATTTTGAAGTTGCCGAAGACGAAATAGATGATGTTAAAATAATTAAAAGAAAAGATGTAGAGATGAAACCAATGGACGAAGAAGAAGCAATTATTCAAATGGAACTTTTAAATCACGATTTCTTTGTATTTAAAAATATTGATGAAGAATGTGTATCTGTATTATATCGTCGTAAAGATGATAAGTTAGGAATTATAAATGTAAAATAATAGACTGCTAATTTAGCAGTTTTTTTAAAAAAAGACGTTAAATGAAAACTTAAATTCTCGTAGTGTAAAAAATAAAAGATTAAAGAAATAAATGCACATAAAAACAAGAGATTTATAAAATTTTGAATTATTAATTAAAAAGTCAAGTGCAACTTTTAGAATAATCGATAATAAGTAATTAATGCGACTTTATGCCGAGAAAAC
>CANPXQ010000060.1 GCA_947586295.1 uncultured Bacilli bacterium | reverse complement strand
CCATATTCTTTAACTAATATTTCACTTTGTGTTCCTTTGCCCGCAGCTGGGGGAGCAATTAAAATTATATTTTTCATCTTAGTCTCTTTCGACGGGCAGTATAACTGCGAGATACTAAGCCACTTTCTAGTTGTTTATAAGTTTCAATTGCTACACCAACAACGATTAAAATACCAGTTCCACCAATTGATACACTGGCAGGTAAATTACTAAAATTAGATATTAATACGGGTAAAGCTGCTAATATAACTAAAAACAAGCTACCCACAACAGTTAATTTTCCTAGGGAATTAGCAATATACTTAGAAGTATCTTCTCCTGGTCTAATTCCTGGTATATATCCGCCTCTTTCATTGACATTTTTACTCATTTCATCAGGATTCATCGCAATGAAGAAAGTATAAACGTAACCAAAAACGAATATTAATATAACATATAATATAAATCCAGTAAGGGAAGTATTAACAATATATTTGTTAACAAAATTAATGGCCCCTTCATTACCAATAACATTAACTATAGTTGCTGGTATTGTCGAAACAATAGAAGCGAATATTACTGGTAAAACTCCGGCAGAATTGATTTTTATTGGTAAATAACTTTGTTGATTACCATAAGCACTATTAGTTCTATTAGCATATTGAATTGGAATTCTTCTTTCTGCTAATTGAACCCAAATAATACCAACAATAATCAATATATAAATCAAAATAAATATACCAAAGAACAACCAACCCATTATAGCACTTTCATTAGCTGTTACTAATCCAGCATATGCTCCTGTAAATATTCTTGGCATACTTTGAATAATACCAGCCATTATTAACATTGATTGACCATTACCAATACCTTTATTAGTTATTTGATCTCCCATCCATAAACAAAATGCTGTACCGGCAGTCATAACTAATGAAGTTTTCAACATCGTATAAACATCAGCACCATTTAAGTAAAATACACATAATACATAAGATTGAACAAAACCTAAAATAATACCTAAATAACGAGTTATACTATTAATCTTTTGACGACCTACATAACCTTGATCCTTTAATTCTTTAAAATAAGGAAATATATCGGTTTGTAATAATTGCGTTATGATTGAAGCAGTAATGTAAGGAGAAACTCCTAAACCAAAGATAGAAAAGTTTCTTAACCCACCACCACTCATTAAGTTAAATATTTCTAAGAAACCTAAATTATCATAAACAACAGAGGCCCAAGGAATAGTAATCGTCGTTCCTAAACAAAAAACACCTAAACAAAATAACGTAATATATATTCTTTTCCGAATATCTTTATTATTTTTATTAAAAAGTTGGGTAATTATTTGAAACATCTAAATCACCTCAGCTTTGCCACCAGCGTTTTCAATTTTTGTTACAGCGGCAGTCGTAAAACGATGTGCTCTAACAGTTAATTTTTTGGTAAGTTCACCACCCGCTAGAATTTTAATACCATTTAATTCTTTTTTAATAATTTTTCTTTCTTTTAAAATTTCTGGAGTAACAACATCACCATCATTAAAGAATTTTTCTAAATCAGATAAGTTTAATGTTGCATATCTAACTGTAAAGTTTTTATTATTAAATCCTCTAATAGGAATTCTTCTATGAAGTGGTGTTTGTCCACCTTGAAACCAAGCTTTAATTGAAGAACCACTACGCGCCTTTTGGCCTTTTTCACCACGAGTTGAGGTTTTACCCATACCACTACCAGGTCCACGACCTACTCTTTTTATACTTTTAGTTTCATTACTTCTAGGTAAATTTTCTAATTTCATATTATAACTCCTCAACTTTCTTACCCCGTAGCATTGCAATATGTTCTGGGGTTCTTTGCATAAGTAATGCTTCTAAGGTTGCCTTAGCAACATTTACTTGCGTATTTGAGCCAAGTGATTTTGATACTATATCTTTAACACCGGCTAATTCTAATACTGCTCTAGCTGCTCCACCAGCAATAATACCGCGACCTTCTTTAGCAGGTTTTAATAATACTACAGAACGTCCAACTTTAGCAGTTGCTTCGTGAGGAATAGTTCTATTGTCTAACAATGAAACCTTAACTACATTCTTTTGAGCTGCTTGTAAAGCTTTCTTTATAGCTTCAGGTACTTCGTTAGCTTTTCCATTACCAATACCAATTAAACCTTTTCTATTTCCAACAGCTACGGTTGCCGAAAATCTAAAATGTCTACCACCTTGAGTTACTTTAGTAACCCGGCCAATAGAAATAACCTTTTCTTCTAATAAACTTTTCTTTTGGTCAAACTTTTGATTTCTCATGCATCCTCCTTAAAATTCTAGCCCTGCTTCTCTTGCGGCATCGGCAAGAGCAGAAACTCTACCATGATATTGGTAACCACCACGGTCAAATACAACTTTCTTTATTTTTAATTTTTTACATTTTTCAGCAATATCTTTTCCAACTGCCTTAGCAGCTTCAATATTACCACCATTTTTAATTTTTAATTCTAAATTTGATGAACTTGCTAAAGTTTTTCCAGTTACATCATCGATAACTTGGGCATAGATTCCACTATTAGAACGAAAAACATTTAATCTTGGAATTTCTTTAGTACCAGAAACATTTTTTCGAACTCTTAAATGTCTTCTTTTTCGAGCTATGTTATTTGCTTCTTTCTTTATCATAATTTACCTCCTTATGCCGCTTTCTTTCCGTCTTTATGACGTACATGTTCATCTTTATATCTTATACCCTTTCCTTTATAAGGTTCAGGTTCTCTAACTTCTCTAATCTTCGCTGCAAATTCTGAAACACGTTGTTTATCAATCCCGTGAACAGTTATTTCCGTATTACTTTCACTAGTTATAGATAAACCTTGAGGGGCTTCTATTACAACAGGATGAGAATATCCCGCATTAATTGTTAATTTACTACCTTGAACATTAAAACGATAACCAACACCAACTGCTTCTAATGATTTTTCAAATCCTCGAGAAACACCAATTAACATATTATTAATTAAAGAATTCATCGTACCTTGCATAATGTTAGCTCTTTTAGAAGGCTTTTTTTGTTTGGTAATTAATGTATTATCTACAACTTCTACATCAATTAAATTATCAATAGTTAGATTAAGTTCTCCTTTACTACCTTTAACATTAAGAGTTTTATCATTTAATGTAACAGTAACGCCTTCAGGAATAGTTAATTTTCTTTCACCAATTCTACTCATATAACCTTACCAAATATAGGCAAGAACTTCGCCTCCTAACTTTTTTTCTCTTGCTTCTTTATCAGTCATTAGACCTAAAGAAGTAGAAATAATAGCAATACCTAGTCCATTTAATACTCGAGGAACTTCATCTGCTTTAACATAAACTCTTAAACCAGATTTACTAATTCTTTTTAATCCTGTAATAACTTTTTCTTTCTTTTCACCATATTTTAAAGTCAAAGTTAAACGATCACCTTTAGTATCTTTTTCGTATACATAATCAGCAATATATCCTTCTTTTTTTAGAATTTCAGCAATTCCTAAAGTCATTTTTGTACCAACAACTTCTACTGTAGGATATTTCATTTGATTCGCATTACGAATTCTTGTTAACATATCAGCGATTTTATCTTGTACAAACATCTATTATTCCTCCTTCTACCAACTAGATTTCTTAACGCCAGGTAATTTACCTTCGTTAGCTAATTCTCTAAAACAAATACGACATATTCCATATTTTCTAAGTACTGCATGTGGTCTACCACAACGATTACATCTTGTATAAGAGCGAGTTGAGAATTTAGGATTTCTCTTATTTTTTATTATCATACTTTTTTTAGCCATAACGAACCTCCTTAATTCCTAAATGGCATTCCAAAGCCTTTAAGTAAACTTTTAGCTTCTTCATTTGTTTTTGCTGTAGTTACAAAAACAATATCCATTCCTCTTACTTTAACAACTTCATCATATTCTATTTCTGGAAATATTAATTGTTCTTTAATACCAATTGTATAATTTCCAAACCCATCAAATGAATGAGGGGAAACTCCTCTAAAATCACGTACTCTTGGAAGTCCAACTTTAATTAACTTTTCAAGGAAATAATACATATTTTCACCTCTTAAAGTAACTTTAACACCAATTTGTTGTCCTTCTCTTATTTTAAAACCTGCTATTGATTTATGAGCTTTTGTTACAACAGGTTTTTGACCAGTAATCAATTCTAAATCTTTTACAGCCGCATTAATGAATTTTTCATCACGACTTCCTTCACCAACACCAACATTAATAACAATTTTTTCTAAACGAGGTACAGCCATAACAGATGAATATTTATATTCTTCCATTAAACTTGGCACAATACTTTTATTATATAATTCTTTAAAATTACTCATATTCTACTTACTCGCTTTCTTGGTAGTTTTTTTCACAGTCTTTTCTTCTTTTTCTACCTTATTTTTTTCTTTAACTGCTTTTTTTTCAACATTTTTTGGTGCTTTAGAACTTTCTACCTTTTTAACATTTGATACATGAATTGGTGCTTCAATATCAAATATTCCACCTTTATCATTATTATTAGTAGGCTTACTATGCTTTTTTATCATATTAAGTCCTTCAACAACAACTTTATTTTCACTTTTTAAAGTCTTTATGACTTTTCCTTCTTTACCGCGATCTTTACCTGCAATAATTTTTACATTATCTCCAACTTTAATTTTCATAATACCTCCTATAAAACTTCCGGTGCTAAAGAAACAATTTTCATATAATCTTTTTCTCTTAATTCTCTAGCAACTGGTCCAAGAACCCGTGTTCCTACAGGAGACTTATCATCTTTTATTAATACACAGGCATTATCGGAAAATTTAATATAAGAGCCATCAGGACGTCTAACACCATCAACTGTACGAACAATGACAGCTTTTACAACTTTACCTTTTTTAACAGGACTGTTAGGAATGGCTTTTTTTACTGTGCCAACAACAACATCGCCAATATTACCATATTTTACTTTAGAACCACCCATAACTCTTATAACTAAAAGTTCCCGAGCGCCACTATTATCAGCAACATTAAGTCTTGATTCTTGCATTACCATAACAATACCTCCTAAAGGATTACAGCATCAATTAAAACTTCAACTAATTCATATCTTTTAGTTTTAGATAATGGTCTTGTCATTCTAATTTTTACTGTATCTCCTACTTTTGCTTTATTATTTTCATCATGAGCGGCATATTTTTTAGAATATTTTACCCGCTTATTATATAGAGGGTGTTTTTTAGCTGTTTCAACTAAAACAGTAATTGTTTTATTATTTCCAGCACTAACAACTCTTCCTACTAACACTGGTTTATTATCAGTCATTATTTAACACCTCCATTTAATTCTCTTTCTTTAAGAATAGTTTTCATTCTAGCAACATCTCGTCTTAAAGAAGCAATTTGTTTTGGTTTTTCTAAAGTACCATTAGCAAGTTGCATTCTTTTCGTAAATAATTCCTCTTTTGATTCTTTAATCTTTTTTAAAAGATCTTTATCAGATAATTTTCTTAGTTCTTTAATTTCCAAGAGAATCACCATCCTTCTTTATAAATTTAGTTTTAATTGATAGCTTATGAGAAGCAAGTCTTAAAGCTTCTCTGGCTGTAGCTTCATCTACACCGGTAATTTCAAACATAATCTTACCAGTTTTTACAACAGCTACCCATTCTTCAACGTTACCTTTACCTTTACCTTGACGAGTTTCTAAAGGTTTTTTAGTTCTAGGCATATGAGGGAAAATATTAATAAATACTTTACCTCCCCGTTTCATATAACGAGTCATCGCTATTCTGGCAGCTTCTATTTGGCGAGCAGAAATCCATCCACCTTCTAAAGCTTTCAATCCATATTCACCAAAGGATAATTCCGTATTACCTTTTGCTTTGCCATCATAACTTAAACGATGAGATTTACGATATTTAGTTCTCTTTGGCATCAACATGTTTATCAGCTCCCTTCACAGCCTTTTTACTTGGTAAAATTTCATTTTTATAAATCCATACTTTAACTCCAATCTTACCATAAGTAGTATTAGCTTCAGCCGTAGCATAATCAACATCGGCTCTA
>CANPXQ010000059.1 GCA_947586295.1 uncultured Bacilli bacterium | reverse complement strand
CGTGATTATTTTAACAAGTTAAAATAATCTATCGTTGGTTTGTCGTGACTCTGTCACTTTTGTTTGACAAACCTACATTCATTAATTTTCCTTAAACCAAGCTTTAGATATATTTGGACTTTGACTCATAGGACTTGGAGTAGCCATATCCATTTTTATAATCGTTGGTAAAACAAAAGCTACGCCAAAAACATAACAATACCCTATTTGTAAATTTTTAATATTTTCTAAAGTATCATTATCTAAATAAGGAATCATTTCTTTAATATATAAAATATCTTTAGGATGTGTTATTTTAAAAATAATATAATTATTTACTTGCGACATTACTGTCTCACTTAATTCACTTGGCCTTTGACTAATTAAAGATAATAAAACAGCATATTTTCGGCCTTCTTTAGCTATTCTTTCAAAAATATTATAACCTATTATATTAATATCACTATCATTTTGAACATAACGATGGGCTTCTTCTATGACAAAATGAAAAGGAGACTCTAATCTTTTAATATTATTTTTATTGTAATCAAATAATATCCTCGCATATATTTTAGCAATGTTTTTAGCAAAACGATCATCTATATTACTTAAATTTATATTTATAATTTGGGCTTTTTCCCCATTTAAATGGGTTATATTATATAAAAACTCATCTAAAGTAAAATAATTATTAAATTGAAAAAATTTATTATATTCACTATTAACTAAGCTCGATAATTTTACTCTTATACTATTTGCTAAATCATAAATTTTGGGATCATTTAATAATCCTTCATCTATTAAAGCAAAATCAAAAGCATAAAGTAAATCTTTTAAAGTATATTTAAAAGTCTTATCTGGTAGTTCTAAATCTATATTATCTATTACATATTTATTTAAAAAATTAATAACTAATTCAATATCGCGAATCTTTCCTGTTTCATCGATCATTAAACATTGCTTTAATGGTCTAGTATATCCTGGTAAATAAATAGGTGTATCTAAATTTAAATCTTTCGTATGGTATCTTGTTAATACAGAAAAAATTTGATCTCGTAATTGAGCAGGAGGATTACCACTAATAAAAATATCTAAAATAGCTTTGGCTATAATACTATTTTGATAACTAACTTGTTTTTCACTTTGTTTTAAAAAAACACTTACTATCTTTAAAGCTTTTTCAATTATCGGTATTTGTCTTTTATCATTTACTTCTAATAATAAACAAATATCATCTAAACTTAATAACCATAAAGGTATTTCAATCAAGTTATCTAAACTAGATAATTCCGTTGTATAATTTTTATAATGAAAATTTTGATGAATATAATTAATTTTACTAAAAGCATTTTTATATTCCCCATAAGCATCAATTATAAAAAATGTTGCATTACTAGCTTGAGCATCTTGCTTGTAAAATAAATTTTGAAGTATTCGTGCTATGCCACAAGATTTACCACTACCAGTATTACCTAAAATTACTAAATGATTACTAAATAAATTATTTATATTCATATATATAGGATAATTATTATATAAAGAACTTCTCCCAACATATAAACTATTAAAAGAATTATAATTATTTATGCCAAATAAAATATCAATTTCTTCTTTCTTAAGTAAATAAACTTCGCTATCAATATTGGGTTTTTTCCTTATTCCATATATAAATTTATCTTTATTTAATTCACCAACTAATTTAATAGTAATAATATCCGGATTTACGTTAATAATTTCTCCAATGAAATTAAATTCAGTATTAATTATTTTTACATACAAATCAATAATATCTTCTTTAATATTATTATTTAGCATATAACAATAATTATTTTTTATTTCTGTAATTTTTCCTAACATAAGTCCCTTTTTACCATCCTAAAATAATTGTACTAAAATAATTAAAAAAAGTCTATTAAATTTGTAATTAAATTTGTAATTTAACAGACCTTTTGATTTTCACAATCATTATCTAAATAGATTTGAATTACTTCTGAAAAGGCATTATAAGTATCATTTAGCATTTCATCAGTAAGCGTCATATAAGCATCGGTTTGCTTAGGACTATTTCCGGTTACTAACTTTTGAGCTTCTCCTTTAATAACTGTAACAACATTAGGCGCATATATTCTTTTTTCTTTAGTATCAATTTGTTTGTCTTTACTATTAGTCAATGTATATTTATCTAAAACATTATCTAATAAATCAAGTAATTTATAATATCCTTCAGTACCTTCTTTAGTTACTTCAACTTTATTTTTATCATTTAAAGTTAGTGTATCCCGAATATCTAATATATCTACATAATAAATTTTCGTAACATTTTTATCGTGAGCGATTTTATCTAAAGTACTAATGATACTTCGACACCAAGGACAAGTTTTAAATCCAAAGTAAACAATAAATGTTTCTTTATTCTCAATCATTTCTGCTAATTCATCAGCGGTTTTATAAACAAATGGATTATCGTTACTAATACTTACTTCTCGATAAGATTTTCCATTATTTTCATTAACTAATCCATTCATACTTTCGTATTCTTCTTTAAACTTAAGAGCATCAGCATTTACTGGATTATCAAGTTTTTTAAAAAACAAATAATAAATTCCCAAGCCTAAAGCAATTAAAAATACTAGGCTACTAACTACAATTATAACTTTCTTTTTCATTTTTAATCCCCCACATATTTTTATTTTTTAGTAGTTTTACGTCCTTGTTTTGAAGTAGTCGTTTTTTTAGAAGTTTTAGTTGTTGTTGTTTTCTTAATAGGTGCTTTTTTAGTTACTTTTTCTTCTTTCTTTTCTTCTTCTAAAGCTTTTTTTATTTCTTCTTGTTTTTTAATATTTTTACTTAATATATTATTAATTACTAAGATAACTACGAAAACTATAACTATAGCCAAAACAAATACCACAACAGCATTACCACTTATTTTAGTTCCAGTATTACTATAGTTTGTATTACTAGAAGCACCAGTACTTCCACTACTACTTTGTTGTTCTGCAGCAAGTTTTGCTTCATAGATTTCCATAGCTTGTTGTTCATATACAGAATCAACATAACCTTCTAAACAATCATCATTACCTTGTTCAATACAACCAACAACATCTTTATCTTTTTCATCATAAGCTTGTAAAATAATTTTTTCTAAATCGCTATTAAATGCCGTAGCTGCATATAAATCACTAATAACAACAAATGGTGTTCCATTATAAGCAGCATTATTAAATCCCATATCTTTAAACGCTAAAACAGTTTTGACTCCTAATTTATAATCTTTTCCTGCTTGCCATTTAACGTGATCAATATATAATTCTTTTCTTACAATTGTAAATTTTTCATTATAAGAATCTAAACTTTCTAAATATTCAATTTCATCTTCACAATATGGACAGCCCCCAGATTCAAATAAATAAACTTTAACTAGTTCATCGGCTTTAACTACAAATGGTAAAAAAAACAAACTAATTAATAAAACACTTAAAAATTTTTTCATATCTTTCCTTCTTTCATTTAAATTATAAAACAAGTTCTATTATTTAGCAAGAACTCTTTTTATTTAGATAAGTATCAACCCTATAAAAAATACTTTTTATATTGACAATTAATGGGAAGGTGTTTATAATACAAATTAGCAGTCGATTATTTCAAGTGCTAAAGGAGAGAAAATAATATGAAAGAATTTAAAGCCGAATCAAAAAGACTAATGGAATTAATGATTAATTCTATTTATACCAATAAAGAAATATTCTTAAGAGAAATTATTTCTAATGCATCGGATGCTATAGATAAATTACATTATAAATCTTTAACAGATAAAAAAATTAAGGTTAACAAAGATGAATTTGCTATAATAATCAAAATTGATAAAAACAAACGTGCTTTAATAATATCTGATAATGGTATTGGAATGACAAAAGAAGAATTAGAAACAAATTTAGGAACAATTGCCAAAAGTGGTTCTTTAGAATTTAAAAATGCTAATAAAAAACAAACAGATATAGATATTATAGGTCAATTTGGTGTAGGATTTTATTCTGCATTTATGGTTTCCTCAAAAGTAGAAGTTATTTCAAAAGCTTTTAATGCTTCAGAAGCTTATGCTTGGTCTTCAAGTGGTATAGAAGGCTATACTATTAAAAAAGCAAATAAAGAAGATTATGGTACAGATATCATTTTAACTATTAAAGATGAAGAAGAATACAATAAATATTTAAATGATACTGAAATTAGAAATTTAATTAAAAAATATTCTGATTATATTACTTATCCTATAAAAATGGAATGTAATAATGCTAAAGATAAAAAATTAGAAACTATTAATAGTCTTGTTCCTTTATGGAAAAGAAATAAATCAGATATTAGTTTAGATGAATATAATACTTTTTATTCTGATAAATTTTTTGATTATGAAAAACCATTAAGTCATATCCATATTAAAGCTGAAGGTCTTTTAGAATATAACTCTTTACTTTATATTCCATCTTCTGCCAGCTACGACTATTACACTAAAGATTATGAAAAAGGATTACAACTTTATTCTAATGGGGTCTTAATTATGGAAAAATGTGCTGATTTAATTCCCGATTACTTTAGTTTTGTTAAAGGTGTAGTCGACTCTTCGGATTTATCTTTAAATATATCTCGGGAAATGCTCCAACAAAATAAAGTTTTAAAAACTATTCAAAGTAATATTGAAAAGCATATTAAAGATGAATTATTAACTTTGCAAAAAGAAAAAAAAGAAGATTATTTAAAATTTTGGGATGCCTTTGGTTTACAAATAAAAGCTGGTATTTATAATAGTTTTGGAATGGATAAAGATAAATTAGAAGATTTATTAATGTTTTATTCTTCTAAAAAAGATAAATTAGTTACTTTAAATGAATATTATACCAACAATAAAAAAGAAAAAGACTTGTATTATGCGTGTGGATCTTCTATTGAACAAGTAAAGACATTGCCACAAGTTGAAGCATTAATGGGTAAAGATAAAGATATACTTTTATGTACTAATTATTTAGATGAATTTGTTTTTAAAATAATGTTAAAATATAAAGATAAAGATTTTAAAAATGTTTGTTCTGATAATATAGATATTGATACAGATGAGGAAAAAGAAGAACTTAAAACATTAAATGAAAAATCAAAAGATTTACTTGCAATAATGAAAAACGAACTTAACATTGAAGATGTTAAATTTACTAGTAGATTAAAAAATCATCCTGTTTGTTTATCTACCAAAGGAGAAATATCAGTAGAAATGGAAAAAACAATGAAATCTATGCCGGCAAGTGAAAATGTTAATGCGCAAAAAATATTGGAAATTAACTCTCACCACCCTATTGTTAAAAAACTAGAAAATTTATATAAAAAGGATCCTGAGGAATTAAAAAAATATAGTAAGATATTATATGCTCAAGCAAGATTAATTGAAGGACTACCAGTTGAAAATTCTACAGAAATCACTGATTTAATTTGCGATTTGCTATCTAAATAAATATTAATTCACTATAAAATTTAAAAGGATTGTAATTTTGTTAGACAAAAACAATATTAGTTAAATTTCAAAATGGTAAAATGACTATTATGATAAGTAAGTAAATATTAAAAATTTAAGGTACTGAAAAAGTATCTTTTTTAATGTCATAATATTATTTATAAAAAATAATTTTAATTAAAAAATATTTAAATAAAAATAACTTTATAAACTTTCACCAAATAGATAAATAAACATACTTTATATTAGGTGATTATAATGGATGAAAGAGCAACAAAAAAGGTGGTAATTGATGCCGGGCATGGTGGAGATGATCCCGGAACTATTGCTAATGGTATTACAGAAAAAGACTATACTTTAAAGATAAGTCAATATATATATAACCGATTAAAAGATTTAGGATTGGATGTTTCATTAACAAGAAATGATGATATAACTTTAAACCCTAATGAAAGGCCTAAAAAAGTACAAAGTTTTTATGGGGATGGATCAGATGTAATTGTTGTTTCTAATCACATAAATGCCGGAGGTGAAGGGTTTAGTTACCATTGTTAGATTTAATTGGGTATTTAAGATATATAAATTATTTAGTAAATTACACTAT
>CANPXQ010000058.1 GCA_947586295.1 uncultured Bacilli bacterium | reverse complement strand
CAAGAAACCAACAAGCACCATATGGAGACTATCGAGATACAGTAGGTAGTGATTGGCTATTTAATAATTTTGAATGGACAATTTCGCGCGTTTCTGACGGTGGCGACCATGCGTTCCGTGTGGGTTCCGGTGGTCGCGTGTACTACAACTATGTCGATAGTGCTGAAATTGCTGCCTCTGCGCGTCCGTCTTTCTATCTAGATTCTCGAGTAACACTAACAGAAGGTGAAGGTAGTAAAACTAATCCATATAAATTAGAATATTAACTAAATAAATTTGTATAAAAAACTTCTTTTTTATCACAATAGATAGGAAAGGAGTTTTTATATTTGGCAAAATATAAAGTAGAAATAACAGGTATAAATACTAATGATTTAAAAGTATTAAGTAATGAAGAAACATTAGAATTAATTAAAAAATATCAAAATGGTAACTTAGAAGCTAAAGAACAATTAATAACTGGTAACTTAAAACTTATTTTAAGTGTTTTAAAATATTTTAATCATACTAATATTAATTTAGATGATTTATTTCAAATAGGCGTAATTGGTTTAATAAAAGCAATAGATAATTTTGATTTAAATTATAATTTAAAGTTAAGTACTTATGCCGTTCCTTTAATAGTTGGGGAAATAAAAAGATATATTCGCGATAATTCAGTTGTCAGAGTAAGTCGTGGAACAAAAGAACTAGCGTATCAAATATTAAAATTTAAAGAAGAATATACAAATAATTATGGCATAGAACCAACTAATAGTTTAATAAGTGAAGCTTTACAAATTGAAGAATATAAAATAGCTTATGCTTTAGATAGCTTAAGACAACCCAAAAGTATTTATGAACCTATTTATAATGATGGTGGCGATACAATTTATTTATTTGATCAACTAGCAGATAAAAAAGAACAAAATTATGATAAAGATTTAAAAATATCTTTAGTTAAAGCATTTCAAAAAATAAAAGAAAGAGAAAAAAGAATCTTAATAAATCGGTTTATTGTTGGCAAAACACAAATGGAAATAGCCTTAGATATGGGGATTAGTCAAGCTCAAGTATCTCGTTTAGAGAAAAATGCTATTAATAATATAAGAAAATTAATTAAATAAAAGAATATATTTTAATAGGTGGTATTTTTGTTATTAAGTGAATTACAAGGAAAAGATATTATTAGTTTATATACAGGAGATAATTTAGGAAGAATAGTTGATGTTGAAGTAGATAATGAAGGTAAAATTATCTCTTTAATAGCGGAACCTAAAAGAATGTTTTTACGTTTTATAAAAGGAAAAGAAACAACTTTTAAATTTTCGGATGTTGAGAAATTTGGAAATGATGTTATATTGATAAAAATGTAATTTTTTGTTATGATTAATTTATGAAAAGAAGAAGTTTAATTATTGCTTTGTTAATTATTTTTATTGATCAAATATCTAAACAAGCTATAGATAATTCTTTTTTATTAAATGAATCTTTACATTTATTTAGTAATTTATTTATAACCAAAGTTTATAATACAGGGGCTAGTTGGAGTATGTTTTCCGGAATGCTTAATATTTTAATTGTTATTTCTTTACTTTCTTTTGTTTGTTTTATTTATTTTCAAGATTCTTTTAAAATAAATATTCGTAATATTATTGCTTTTGGTTTAATTTATGGGGGATTATTTGGTAATTTAATAGATCGAATTGATCGTGGTTATGTGATTGATTTTATTCATTTAAAAATTAATACTTGGGATTTTCCAATATTTAATTTTGCTGATATTTCATTAGTAATTGGTTTTATATTATTAATTATAGCTTTATGGAAAGGGGAGGATAAATTTGGAAATAAAAGTAAAAGAAGAAGACAAAAATATTAGAATAGATAAATTTTTAAGTTTAAATACCCCTTATAGTAGAGAACTTATTGTTAAAATGCTTAAAGATGAATTTATTTTAGTTAATAATAAAAAGGTTAAAAGTGCTTATTTATTAAAAAAAGATGATATTATATTAGTAAAAGAAGGTTATTTAAAAGAATTTAAATTAGAAAAAGAAAATATTCCTTTAGATATCTATTATGAAGATGATGATATTATAGTTTTAAATAAACCTAGTGGTTTAGTAGTTCATCCAGCGAGTGGTAATGAACAACATACTTTAGTTAATGCCTTATTGTATCACTTTCCCCAATTAAGTGATTTAAATGGCCCATTGCGTCCGGGAATAGTTCATCGTTTAGATAAAGATACATCAGGATTAATGATTGTCTGTAAAACTAATAGAGCGCATGAAATATTACAAAAACATTTTGCTGAAAAGAAAGTTCAACGGCAATATTTAGCCCTTTTAGAAGGAGTATTTCCTTATGAAGTAGCGACTATAGATGCCCCTATAAAAAGAGATAAAGAACATTTTCAAAGATATACAGTATCTCAAGGGGGGAAAAAAGCTATTACTTGTTTAGAAGTAGTTGAAAAATTTAAAGATAAAACTTTAGTTAAATTAGAATTAAAAACGGGAAGAACGCATCAAATAAGAGTCCATATGGCCTATATTGGTTATCCCGTATATAATGATCCAGTTTATACAAATAAAAAATGTAGTCCCTTTAATCAATTTTTACATTCTAGTTATTTAAGATTTAATCATCCTATAACTAAAAAGTTATTAGAATTTAATTGCCCTTTACCGAAAGAATTTCAAGATTATTTAGATCAAATTAAAATAGATGAAGAAGAAAACAAAGAAAACTAAAAATAAATAGGGTAAGGGATAAAATTTAAATTTATTAAAAGTTTTAATTATTTTTATATATAACATAACAGCAAATAAACATAAAAAACCACTAGATATAAAAGCCCAGATTAAACTATTATAATAACCAAAAAATAAAGCGGTACTTATATTAAGCAAATAATTACTTAAAAGAAAAAAGGTTATATCAGCTCTTAAAAGATTTTCTTTAATTAACTGATAAATTGTTAAGAAAATAAAAAATAAAAAGGTAATATATGTAAAATAAAACATAAGCTCCTCCTCTTTACTAAAATTATGTTTTATAGTAAAATATTAGAACAAGGAGAAAAGTTATGCCAGTAATTACGATAAATAAAAATGATGAATTAATGATGAGTTTAGCCCATTATTTTATAACCAAAAAAAATTATGTTCCTATTAATGTTCAAGGAGCTCGTGATGAAATATGGTTAGAAAATATTGAAGGACCATATCGGGTCATTAGAATAAATGCTAAAAATATTTATAATGATGAACAATATGATATGGATATCTTTAAGATTCGTTTTATTTTAAAACAAATTAAAAGAAAAACTTTATCTTTTAAAGTTCCAACGTTAAATATATGTCTTAATTTAAATAATAAAGTTAATTTAAATAATCGTTTTAATATTAATACTATTAAAGTAGAAAGTTATGAAGAAATAAAAGAAAATAATTATTTGGTTAATGCTTTTCCTGATATTAAAGATAATATATTAGAAAGTAATAATAATTTAGATTTAATTATTAATGTAACTAATGATATTAGTAAAAAAACGGAAAAGAGTAATAAGTTTTTTGAAAAAGTATTTTCTCCCAAAAAAATAATTGTCACTAAATTAATTATTTTAATTAATATTATTGTCTTTTTATTAATGTATTTATTAGGTAATGGTTCTACAGATACCCAAACTTTGCTTTTATTTGGAGCAAACTATGGTCCTTTAGTTAAAAGTGGGGAAGTATATCGCTTAATAACTTGTGCTTTTTTACATATTGGAATTATTCATTTATTAGTTAATATGTATAGTTTAAGTATTATTGGTAGTCAAATAGAAAGTTATTTAGGAAAATTAAAATTTATCGTTATTTATTTAGTTAGTGCTTTAAGTGGTAGTTTGTTTTCTTTAATCGCTGGTAATAGTATATCGGCGGGAGCTAGTGGAGCTATATTTGGTTTATTAGGTTCCTTACTTTATTTTGGATATCACTATCGCTTATATTTAAATAGTGTTTTAAAAAGTCAAATTATTCCGATAATTGTTCTTAATTTAGTAATTTCCTTTTTAGTTCCAGGTATTGATGCTTTAGCCCATATTGGGGGATTAATTGGGGGTTATTTAGTAACTATGGCTTTAGGAATTGAACAAAGAAGCCAAAAGAAAGATCAAATAAATGGTTTTATTGTTTTAATTCTTTATTTAGCGTTTTTAACTTTTATGGTATTCTTTTATTAAATTATTATAAGGGGGATGTATGAATAAAATAAGTTATCAAACATTAAAGAAAATATTTAATAGCAAAGAAATTAAAATATTAGAAAATAAAAAATTATTAATTTGTCAAGATAATGTAGTTTTTATTTCTACTGATGTTTTAATATTCTTAGGAAAACATTATCTTAAAACTAATCCGCAAAGATCTATTCAATTATTTACTTTAACGGTTAATTTAGATAATACGCATCCCGAAATATATTTATATCTTATTAATGAATTATTAAAATTTAAAAGATATTCTAAAGTTTTAAGGTATTTAGAATATGTTCCTAGAAAAAATGATTATAATTTTTATTTATATTTATTAAAAGAACTTATGGATTTACCAATAATTGAAAAAAATAAAGTAAATAATTTTACTGCTAAAGATTTTATAACTAATGATGAATATAAAAATAAATATCGTAATTATGCTATTAAAGGTAACTATGTAGAAGCTTTAACTCTTTCTTTAAAAGCGAAAAAGAAAAAAGATATAGATGATTGTATATGTTATAGATTAATATATCGGATTATCAATAATATAGCTTTAGAAAATGAATTAATAACTTTAATAAATAATAAAAAATATTTAGAAGCTTTAAAAATACTTACTCCTTTAAGAAAGAAACTACCTATTAGATATACTTATATTTATGTTTTAATTCAAAAAATACTTAATTCTGGTTATGTATTAAATACGGATAATATGATTATTAATTTAATAAATAATAATGATTATTTAAAATGTTATGAAATAATTAATAATGATAAATTAATTATATATCTTTTAAATATTTTAATTAATCAAGAACAATTAACTAATGATAAATTATTAACTAATAATATTAATATCGAAGTCGATGATTTTACGAAAATTACTCCTTGGGATATTTCTATCGATAATATTGAAGAAATAATTGGAAGTATTAATATTAATGGTTTTAGTTTTACTTGTGAAAAATATAATTTAGTTGGAGAAAAGAAATATATTGTTATGGCTTTATATGCCCAAGAATGTTTCAAAACCCATTTATTTATTTTAGGTAATAGATATTTAAAATTAGTTAAAGCATCTCCTTATAAAACCATTACAATTAAAAATTTAATTCAAGATATTGAAAATAGTCGCAAGATATATAAAAATAATCATAAAGAAATTTCTACTTTAATTTTAAAATAAGCTTTACAATTCTGTAAAGTTTATTTTAAAAATACCTTTTTATATATCCTATATCTATAGTATAATAATGATAATGGAAGGGTAAAGTATGAAAAAGAAAATATTACTAATAATTATTCTATTATTAAGTACCATTAGTGTTATAAGATTAAGTTATAATAAATTAAAACCTATAGAAGAAAAGAAATTAGGCATTATGATTCAAAATACCAAGGGTTATGAAAAAACGGATAGCAATTATTGGCCTAATTCTAATGATTATCAATTTGGTGATAATAGTTCTTGTAAAAAAGGTAATATTACCTATAATACTTTAGATAACAAAGTAACTGTAACAACCAAAACAACAGATGAATGTACCACTTATTTTGACGAAAATTCATCAGAAATAGATTTTGGTATTTATAGTTCATATTATAAATCTAATGATTATAAAGATCAAATAAAGAATGTTTATTTTGTAGATTATAGACCAAGTGAAGAAGAATTACAAACCAAGACCAATTGGGATTTATCCAAAAAGAAAGATAAATCCATAATAGGATGGTTAGAACCATCAAATGATGAGGCAGTACCATATAATTTATATATAGGATCAAATGAAGAAATAAAAGTAACTAGTTATCAATCTGCTTTTTATGGTTTAAGCAAAGTAGAAACAATAGATTTAAAC
>CANPXQ010000057.1 GCA_947586295.1 uncultured Bacilli bacterium | reverse complement strand
AAAAAAAAAAAAATACAAATTTAATTATATAACTTGTATTTTTCTCTTATTTTTTCCAACATTTACTTTACTTCACCTAATTAAAAAAACTAGAATGCTCTAGTCTCTTTTTTAGTTCCCATTTAACGGTTGGGTATCCCTCTTTTTTAGTTCCATTTTAACGGTTGGGTATCCCTACTTTTTTATGCATAACTTTATATGCATTTATAATTTATACAAAAATTATTAAACTGCAACTTTATTCTTATTATACTCAGCACATTTTTCTTCTAATAGTTTAAAATTACAACAGCGATTTTTAATATTATCTGGTAAAAAGCCCGCTAGATAATAATCATACAATCTATCAGCTTTAAAAAGTATTTGAAGTCTATTTTTATTTAACCAGGTAAGTTGATCTTTTAATAAATCTTGATATTCATTATCTTCTTTTGATAAATTTTTTTTATTTAAATCAACGATTTTATAATTATTAGGTTTTACCGGTATCATATTGTTAAAATTAATTGCTCCTAACTTGCCACCATCTATTTTAACAAAATCAATCGTATTACGCATCTTTAAGTGTTTAGCTTTAGGACTAGATAATGGAGCAAAATATTCCATATCTTCTATCCAAAATAAAACTCCAATGAAAGGACGATTCTTTTTATCTCCCATATTATATGATACTTTGCTATCATATTTTCTTAAATAATTGCAATATTCTAAATCGAGTACAGCTATAAATAAATTAAATTCATACATAATTATTTTCCCCCTTACTTTAATTAAAGGATTAGAGTATTTTCTCTAATCCTGCTTTTTTAGTTCCCAGTTTAATGGCCGGGTACACCGCTTTTTCAACTCCCAGTTTAATGGCCGGGTACACCGCTTTTTCAACTCCCAGTTTAATGGCCGGGTACACCGCTTTTTGGCATATATTTCTATATGCATTATAAACATATCATATGGTTTACTTTTTGTCAACTATAAAGTTTTAATTTTTATTACTTATTTAGCATCATACCAATTTATTCCTGTACTTATTTCAATTTTTAAAGGAACGTTTAATGGGAAAACATTTTCCATTTCTTCTTTAACTATTTGTTTTATTTTATCTAGTTCTTCATTTTTACAATCAATTATTATTTCATCATGAACTTGTAATAATATTTTACTTTCAATATTTTCCTTTTGAAAACGTTTATATACATTTATCATTGCTAATTTCATAATATCAGCACTTGTTCCTTGAATAGGTGTATTTAAAGCCATTCTTTCCCCCATTTGTCTAATCATATAATTCGTATTATTAATTTCATCAATTACTCTTTTACGATTAAACAAAGTTGTAACATAGCCTAAAAAATGCGTTTTAGCAATTATTTCATCCATATATTTTTTTACTTCAGGATATAATTCATAATATTTATTAATAAATTGTTCGGCATCTTTTTTAGATATATTTAAATTTTCACCTAAACCAAAACCACTTATTCCATAGACAATTCCAAAAATTACGGCTTTAGCTGTTCTTCGCATCTTCTTAGTTACTTCTTCTATAGGAACTTCAAAAATATCACTAGCGACCTTACTATGAATATCTTCACCTTTTTTAAAAGCTTCAATTAAAGCTGGACAATTCGAAATATGAGCTAAAATTCGTAACTCAATTTGTGAATAATCACTAGATAAAAAAACATCATTACTAGGTACAAAAGATTTACGAATATTACGTCCTAATTCTTCCCTTACTGGAATATTTTGTAAATTAGGTTCCACCGAAGATAAACGACCTGTTCTTGTTAAAGTTTGTTTATATATTGTATGAATTTTACCATCTTCCATTATATAATTTTCTAAACCTTCTAAATAAGTATTATATATTTTAGCTAGATTACGATATTCTAATATTTTTTCTATTATAGGATGTTTTCCTAATAGCTTTTCTAAAACTTTAACATCTGTCTTATATCCCGTTTTATTTTTCTTACCAACACCTAAATGCATCTTATCAAACAATATTCTTCCTAATTGTTTAGGTGAACTAATATTAAATTCTTCCCCAGCATCTAAATAAATATCTTGTTCAATCGCTACTATTTTTTCTTTAATAGTTTTCTTCATCTTTTCTAGTATTTCTTTTTCACATTTAATACCAGTAATTTCCATATCCGCTAAAACATATAATAAAGGCATTTCAATATTATTAAATAAATCTAAATAATTATTTTCTTTTAAACGTTTTAACATTTCATCTTTAAAATTATATAAAAATTCGGCTTTTTTACCTACAAAATCTTGAATTTTATCATTTATTTTAGGATCTTTTAAAAAAGTATCATAAAATTCTATTTTTTCATCAAATTGTTGCATTAAGAAAGCAATATCTTCTTTAAAATTATAATTACATAAATAAGAAGCTATCATAATATCACAAACACAATTAATTTTAATTTTAGTATTACAAATTATTTTTTTAGCATCATATGTTGTAATATTTTTATTTTTTATTTTTTCAATAGCAGGTATTACTAAATCTTTATCTACATAAAAGATATTATCTTTATCTTTAATCGCTAAAGCGATTATATTCGCTATATGATAATTACTATTATCAAGTTCTAAATATAATGCTATATCATTATCTAATTTATCTAATTCATTTAGATCTTTTAAAGTAATTATATCTAAATTTTTAGCATCTTCTTTAATAGGTATCATCATTGATTTTAATAAAGAAAAAAATTCTAATTCTTTAAATAAATCAGTTAATCGAGGTTTTATTTTTCCAATATGTAAATCTTCTAAATTAATATTTAAAGGTACATCTTTATATATAGTTGCTATTTTCTTACTCATAAAGGCATTTTCTTTATCCAATATTAATTTTTCTTTTGTTTTACCAGTTATATTATCAATATTATCATAAAGATTTTCTAAAGATTCATATTCTTGTAAAAGTTTTAAAGCCGTCTTTTCTCCTATTCCTTTTACTCCGGGAATATTATCTGATGCATCTCCCATTAAAGCTTTTAAATCAATCATTTTAATAGGCATAATACCATAATCTTCGATAAATTTTTCTTTATTATAACGAATAAAACCGGTTTGTTTTAATAATTTAACTTCTGTTTCTTCACTTATTAATTGTAATAAATCTTTATCACTTGATACTATTGTTGAACTAAATTCAGGATCACTTTCAGTTAATTTAACAATAGTTCCTATTATATCATCGGCTTCATAAGGGGCTAATTCCAAATATTTAATATTCATTGCATCTAAGATATCACGCGCTATAGGCATTTGAATTTTTAATTCTTCGGGAGTTGCAGCTCTTCCTTCTTTATAAAAATCATATTCTTTTTTTCGAAAATTTTGACCTATATCAAAGGCTACTGCCATATATACTGGTTTTTCTTCCATAATAATT
This sequence comes from uncultured Bacilli bacterium, assembly GCA_947586295.1. GTDB lineage: Bacteria > Bacillota_I > Bacilli_A > RF39 > UBA660 > Onthocola_B. The sequence goes on along the minus strand of CANPXQ010000057.1, from coordinate 2,811 downwards.
TTATTTATCATTGATACAAATCCATATAAAGCATTAGTAGGTAATCCTTTAGAATTAGTCATCATATTGCCATTATATGCCGTAGCATAATAAGAACGAAACATTAAATTATTTCCATCAACTAAAATTAACTTCTTCATTTGTTAGACTCCTTTTTTAGATAAATCTATTATTTTATCCATATCATCATCATTAGCCATAATATTTTTATGAATTTTACCACACTTACAACACTTATATATTATCTTAAAAGTATTTTTAAATTTTTCAATATCAATTGGTTCCATTAATCCTTGACATTTATTTTTACGATCTCCTGGTAATTCATCTATATGTAAACTATATAAACAATAAGGACAATGATCTCGAGAAGTATAACCTAAAGGTAATACTTCTTTATGACAATTAAGACATTTAAATCCTTCATCTAATTCTTTAAATCTTTTACTCTCTAAATTCATAAAACACCTATAATTATTATACTATTAAGCTATTTAAAACGAAAGTTATTTTTTCTTAAAAAAACTGAATAGAATTACTTCTATCCAGTCTTTTTAAGCTATATAATTTATTTTTTCCCTTGCTAAAACGTTATTATCAATAAACCAGTCTAACTCATCTTTATTTATGGTTACTTTTAGTGATGAATTAGTATTACTAAACATATCAGTATATTTTTCTAATTGTCTAAATGTAGCATTAGACATATCTATAGTGGTTAAATTATTAGCATATCTAAACATCTCTGACATATCAGTTACACTTGAGGTATCCCAATTGCTTAAATCTAAACTTTCTAATTTATTTTGTTTAAACATACCTGACATATTGGTTACACTTGAAATATCCAAATTTTCTATACCTAATATTTTTGTTCCTTTATAAATATAAAACATATTTGACATATCAGTTACATTATGGGTATCTATTTTGCTTACATCATAATTATATGTTGTTCCACTAAATAAACCGGACATATTTTTAACATTTGAAGTATCCCAGTTACTTATATCTGGTATTATAGAACTATCAACATAAGTAAACATATTGGATATATCGGTTACACTATGAGTATCCCAGTTACTTATATCTCCTACTGTTGTTAAAGAACTTGCACTACGAAACATCTCTGACATATTCGTTACATTATGAGTATCCCAATTGCTTAAATCTAATTCAGTTAATGCTTCTGCACTCTGAAACATCTTTGACATATAGGTTACACTTGAGGTATCCAATTTTTCTATACCTAGTATTTCAGTCCCTAGATAATTGTAAAACATCTCTGACATATTCGTTACATTATGGGTATCTATTTTGCTTACATCATAATTATATGTTGTCCTACTAAATAAACTGGACATATTCTCAACATTGGAAGTATCCCAGTTACTTATATCTGGTATTATAGAACAATCAACATAAGCAAACATATCTGACATATTTTCTACTTTTGATGTATCCCAACCACTTATATCTCCTACTAAAGTTAATGAGCTTGCTCCATTAAACATATCTGACATATTTTCTACTTTTGATGTATCCCAACCACTTATATCTCCTACTGAAGTTAATGAGCTTGCCTTCCAAAATATAGCACCCATATCGGTCACACTTGATGTATCCCAATTACTTAAATCTAAGTTGGTTAATGACCTTGCATTATAAAACATAGCATTCATACCCGTTACACTATGAGTATCCCACCCTCTTAAATCTAGTTTAGTTATGCCTGATGAAGAAAACATCCAGGACATTTTTGTTACACTTGAAGTATCCCAGTTACTTAAATCTAATTGAGTTAATGACCTTGCATTATAAAACATACTATCCATATCTGTTACATTTGATACATCTAAGTCTTCTATTCCTTTTATTTCTGATAAACTTGAACAGTTATTAAACATATTGGAAGTACTACTTAATCCATTGGTATTTATTATATCTAAGTTTAAATCTATTGTTTCTACTTTGCTTAAACCATCAAAAGCATAACTATAACTCGTTACTTTTATTTCTTCATTCGACCCTATATATAAATTATATGGTACTAATTCATCATTTGATGGTTCTAACCACCCTATTATGGATCTATCTTTCTTTTTGGATAAATCCCAATTGGTCTTGGTTTGTAATTCTTCTTCACTTGGTCTATAATCTACAAAATAGACATTCTTTATTTTGGCTTTATAGTCACTAGATCCATATTGTGACGCATTTGGATCAAAACTTATGGTATTTATCTTTTTGGTTTGCATTGTTAGTTTCGCTTCAAATCTTTTTCCTGTATTCTTATTTTGATCACTATTTAAATTCTTTAATATTACACTTACTTCCCATTTGTCTGTTGCTTTTCCATCTGTTCCTTCACTTGCACTTATTAGTTGTTCTTCTGTTATTGTAATCATTTCTGTTCTTTTAGTTATATCAAATCCCGTTACTGCTTCTTCTTCCCCTTTTATTTCTATTTGGGTCGTTGTTAATCCAGATAGATTATCTATATAACCATCTGGTCCTTTTATTACTAATATTAGTTCTGGTGTATTAGTACCTGTTGTATACTCTAAATCATTCCTTTTTATATCTAAATATAGATTATATTTATATTCTGCTTCTTTAGTTTTATCATTTGCTACTAAATTAGCACTTACTTCTATTCCATCTCCTATACTATTTCCATCTTTAGTAAAGTTTACTTGATTTGCATTTATTTCAATATCAGTATTATCACTATTTTCTATTGGATTATGATAGTCTATTATTTTTTTAGCATCATCTGTTACATCTAAATCTTTCATATTAAATGTTAGG
>CANPXQ010000056.1 GCA_947586295.1 uncultured Bacilli bacterium | reverse complement strand
TCACTTACTTTATCTTTTATAAATGCATAACTTATTCTTAATACTCCTAACATTACAATTAATATTCCTAAAAATACCAATATTATTTTTCTTTTCATTTTTCCTTAACTATCCTTCTATCCCCCATTGTACTATATATATATATATATCAAGTGGTATGTTTAGAAAAAATGTAAAGTAAAAAAAATAACCAGATATACTGATTATTGTTCATCTTCTTCTACTTTGATAACTTCTTCATTTTTATAGTAGCCACATTTTGTACAAGCTCTATGTGGACGAATTGTTGCACCACATTTTGGACAATTTGTTAAAGCTCCAACATTTTTCTTTAAATGTGTTCTACGCATTCTTTTTTTTGTTTTACTAGTTCTTCTAAAAGGAACTGCCATAAGTATTCACCACCTTTAAATTTCATTAATTTTTTTATAGACTCTATTTATTTGAATCTCCATTTAATTCCCAACCATTACCAGATGCGTGTAAACCAGAATTATTAGTTAAACTAATGGGAACTTCCAATACAATATTTTCCCATAAAATTTCATTTATATCAAGTATATTTTTATTTTTTTTCACAAATTTTTGAAAATCTGAACTTAATTCATCATAAATTTCTTTTATAGGAAAATTAAAATCATATAAAATATCTTCTAATGTAACAGCATCAGGAATAATCATTTGTCCCTTAACTGTTAAATTAATTTCTATTTCTTCACTCAAAGTATATTTTAAATAACCATTTATATGTAAACTGATGATTTTCTTTATAATATTAGTATCTATATTATCTAAGACAATATCGTTATCTATTAAAATATTTCCTTTATTATATAACTCATTTAAATTAATTTCCATTATAATACTCTCCTAAACATTTTTTCTAATTCATATGCCGAATATTTCATAATTGATGGTCTACCGTGACAACAATTATATGGATTATCACATTTTACTAAATCATTAAGTAATTTTTCCATTTCGACGAAAGATAAATCTTCATTAGCTTTAACACTCATTTTACAAGAAACCATTTTGGCCATATTATCTAAGAATTTAGATTTTTCAAATTTTTGTTCTTTAGTGATAACTAAATCTACAATAGTTCTAATACTTTCTTCTTCAAAACCATCTTTTAACCAAGTAGGATGAGCTTTAATAGCAATCGTATTAATACCATATTCTTCAATTTTAAAACCTAATTCGATTAATATATCTTTTCGTTCCATAAATATTTTATAATCACTCGTACTTAATTCAAATATTAAAGGGATAAGCATTTGGCTTACAAATACATTAGCTTCTTTAAATTTTTGGGTAATCATTTCATAATTAATTCTTTCGTGAGCGGCGTGTTGATCAATTATATACATATTAGTCTCATCTTGAGCAATAATATATGTTTTATGTACTTGACCTACAGGATATAATTTTAACTTTTTAAATTCACCATTTACTTCATCGGTTAAATCTTCATAACCAATATTTAATTTTTGTTGTTCTAAATTAACTGGTATATCTTTAATATTAACTATACTATCTGGAAATTCTGGATAATTATAGTTTTCTTTTTGTTCCATAGGATTACTATTATTATTTTCAAGAGAGTAAGCATTAGGAATAAGAAGGTTTTTATATAATGTTTCTTTTATTGTTTTATAAATTAATTCTGTTAAAACATTTATTTTACTCATTTTAATATCTTGTTTGGTGGGATGAATATTAACATCAACTAAAGTTGGATCAACATAGATATTTATAACCACAACTGGATAAAATCCTTCGTGTTTATAAGTATTATAAGCATCATTTATAGCTTTATTTAATTCGTTATTACGAACTATTCTTCCATTAACAAAAGTATGCATATGTAATCTATTCTTTTTTAAAACGCTAGGTTTAGCGATAAAACCCGAAATTTCAAAATCATCAGAAAAGGCTTTAATTTCTAACATATTACGAGAAGTATTTAAACCATATACTTCGTGAATTGTTTTAAGTAAATTATTATTACCTGTTGTTTTAAATAATACTTTAGCATTATTAGTTAACTGAAAAGCAATAGAGGTTTTCGATAATGCTAGGCGTTCAACAAACTGTAGACAATTATTTAATTCGGTTGTTTCGGTCTTTAAATATTTTAAACGAGCTGGGGTATTATAAAATAAATTTGTAACCGTTATTTTTGTCCCTATTCTTCCATCACTATGTCCACTATCCAATATTTGACCACCTTTTATGTGGACATACGTACTTTCTTGACCATTACAAGTTTCTAATATTACTTCACTAACACTAGCAATAGAAGCTAAAGCTTCACCCCGAAATCCTAATGTTTCAATAAAAAATAAATCATCTTCTTTATATATTTTACTTGTTGCATGACGCGAAAAGGCTAAAATGGCATCTTCCCTGTCCATACCTATACCATCATCTATAACTTCAATTTTTTTAATTCCCCCATTTTCTAAATTAACCTTGATGTTTTTCGCTCCAGCATCAATTGCATTTTCGACTAATTCTTTAACAATTGATGCACACTTTTCAATTACTTCCCCTGCGGCTATCATATTAGCCATATTTTCACTCATTACTTTTATCTTACTCATTATGGTCTCCTATGATTGATTTTCTAATCTCGATTAAATTTAAATCAATATTAGTTTTTAAAATACTTTCTTTCTTTATATAAATAAATCCTAATCCTTTAATAATTAAATCACTATTTTCTTTTACTTTAAGGGTATTTGGAAAAGAAAAAATATTTTTTCTTTTCATAACATTTACCGAATTATTTAAAAATAATACTAAATTATTATCTATATCAAAATTAAATAAAAAATCATTTATCTTTAAAGCATATTTACTTTTTAATTGATAAGTTAAAGGTTTTAATATTTTTTTGGTAACATAACCATCTATAAAATTATGAAAAACTATTCCAGGAGTATCATATATTATACTTTCTTGCATTTTTATTTTCATAAAATTTAAAGTAGTATTAGCATTTTTACTAGTAGTAATATTACTACCCGTTAATTTATTTATTAAACTACTTTTTCCCGCATTAGTATAACCCGCGATAAAAACTTCTTTTTTACTTTCTATAATACTTCTTAAATAATTTATATTTTCATTATTAATAGTACTTATAAAAATTAGATCTTCCTTAAGATTATAGACTTTTTTTATATTATTTTTTAATTGTTCTTTATTTATGTTTTTAGGTATAACATCAGCTTTAGTTATAAGAAAAATTTTCGGTTTCATAAAACTTTTATAAGTATTAATTATTTCTTCACTAATACTTAAAAAGTCCGTTAAATAAATAATAAATTGGGCTTTTTGATTAATTTTTTGAATAACTGTCGCAGAATCTATTTTCTTAATACTTAAAATATTTTCTCCATAGTTTTTTATTTTAAAACATCTTTGGCATAATTTATTATTTATTATAGGGGTATATCCATCTTTAGTAATATCGGTATTTTGTAATATAGCGCCACATCCAATACATTTCATAGCTACCTCTCTAAACTTATTATACAATAAATAGATTAAAATTTTAAGTATTTTTAACTAAAAAAGGAAGAAGTACTTCCTTAATAAATTAATCATAATATTCCCCGGTAACTAATAATTTTTGCTTTTTTAATTTTTTTAAAATAGGTTTTTCAATCATTCGATTAAATCTTGTAAAAATAGTTTCGTATAAAGCCAGTTTATTAACTAAAATTGAAGTAAAACCCATTCGATTAGCTCCTAGAATATCAGTTAAAATTTGATCACCAATACAAGCAACTTCATTTATTTTAAAATGATATAAGTTAATTATTTTTTGATATTTTTTCTTAAATGGTTTATGACTACTATAAGCCGTATCGACATTTAATTTTTCTTTAAAAGGACGAAGACGATTTTTGGTACTATTAGACATTATAATAATTTTAAAATTACTACTTAATAGCGCAAATAACTCTTTTACTTTAACCGGTACATCATTTATTTTATATGGTACTAAAGTATTATCTAAATCAAATATTAAACATTTAATTCCATTTTTTTTGAGTTTTTTATAATTAATAGTATATATACTTTGCGCATAAATATCGGGAATAAATATATCCATTTCTATCACATCCTTATTATTTATAATTATATCAAAAATAGGTTAAAAATACTATTTTTTCATTGCTCTTTAGGAAAAACTTTATAGAGGTATAAACGGCGGGTAAAACCGCCCTTTTCGCTTCTTTTGGCAATTTCTTTTTGGATTACTTCATAAAGACTTATTTGATGAAATTCAGCCATAGCGATTAAAACAGCTAGTTTATCGGCAAGTTCTTCACATATTTCTTCTTTAGATTTTGCTTTTTTTAATTCTTCTAATTCTTCTTTATCTTTAGCTATAAGCATTAACCAATATTCTTCATCATTAAGTTCTCTATAAAGTGGAAACTCCCCATTTTTTTTATAATATCCGGAATATTATCGCGCACTAATTTTTCATAATTTTGCGATTTTATTTTTTCTTTCTTCAAAACTTGCTCTAAGTAATTTAATAATTCGTCGACTTCTATAAACCGGTAATCGATAGCTTCTTTTATAACCGGAGTTTCATAAAGTTTCATTTTTAAACGTAAATTACTACCGGCTTCTTTTATTTTTGTAATTGGTAGGTAGTAAGCTCGATGTAAATAAGCAACTTCTTCTTCCGAAAAATATGACCGCCATAAATTTAATATTTTTTTGGTTATATTTAAAGGATAATTTTCATTTAAGTAATTTTCTAAATATATTTTTCTTTCAATCGTTAACATTTTTCCTCCTTAAAATAGACTCATTTGGGCACTTTCCGGTAAATCTTTAAAAATACCTAATTGGCGTAATTTATCTAAAGTTGTTTGATTAACTTTACCGCGATTAGCGAAATCTTCAATACAATAGAAGGGCTTTTTACTTCTTTCTTCGACAATTTTATTCGCTACTGCTTCTCCTAAACCATCGACAACCATAAAAGGTAATATTAAAGTTTTATTTTCAGTATCAATATAGAAGGTTTTCGCTAAAGACTTTTAAAAACAAAACCTCGCGCTAACATTTCTAATGCTACGGCTAAAGTATCCGCTATCATATTTTCTTTAACCGATGCACTATATCCTTTTTCTTTAATTTCTATTAACCTTCTTTTTATGCTATCATATCCTCCAAGCATTGCATTAATATCAAAATCACTACGTCGAATACTAAAAAAGGCCGAATAATAATATAAAGGATAATAGACTTTAAACCAAGCTACTCTAAAGGCCATCATAACATAGGCACAAGCGTGAGCCTTAGGGAACATATATTCAATTTTATGACAACATTCTATAAACCATTCGGGAACATTATAATCTCGCATTAAATTAACGTGTTCTTGCCAAGCTTCAGGTTCTTTTTTGGGTTTTCCTTTCCGCACAAATTCACTTATTTTAAATGCGGCCGATGAATCTAAGCCATAATTAATTAAACTTATCATTATATCATCCCGACACCCTACTACTTCATCAAAGGTAGCTACTTTATTGACAATAATATCGCGAACATTACCGGCCCAAACATTAGTCCCGTGAGATAATCCGGCTATTTTAACTAAATCGGCAAAGTGTTTAGGTTTTATTTCTAAAAGCATATTAATCGTAAAATTAGTTCCAAATTCCGGAATTCCTAATGTGCCCGTTTTACATAAAATATCTTCACTACTTACCCCTAAAGCTTCAGGGGAATTAAATAAACTTAAAACTTTTTTATCATCAAAAGGAATATCTAAAATATTGATTTTCGTTGTATCTCCTAAATAACGCAACATTGTAGGATCATCGTGACCTAGAATATCTAGTTTTAAAACATTGTCGTGAATAGCGTGGAAATCAAAATGTGTCGTATACCAAGAACTGTCAGGTTCATCGGCCGGATATTGATAAGGGGTAAAATCAAAGACATCCATATATTGCGGAATAACAATAATACCTCCGGGATGTTGACCAGTAGTTCTTTTAACTCCCGTACATCCTTTGGCAATTCTTTCGATTTCAATATTATTAACAATAACATTTTTATCTTCAAAATAACCTTTTACATAACCAAAAGCGGTCTTTTCGGCAACTGTAGAAATAGTTCCGGCTCGATAGGCATGGTCTTCCCCAAACAACACTTTAACGTGATTATGCGCAGCGGCTTGATTATCCCCGGAGAAATTTAAATCAATATCGGGAACTTTTTCCGCTTTAAATCCTAAGAAAGTCGCAAAAGGCATATCTTGACCTTCTTTTTTCATTTTGGCCCCACACGTACAAGTGCGATCTGTCATATCATAACCACTTTTATAATCGTCCGCC
>CANPXQ010000055.1 GCA_947586295.1 uncultured Bacilli bacterium | reverse complement strand
CACATTATCGGTTCCTGAAATTTTGATGGCAAATTGGAATAACTGTCACATTTCTATTTTAATTGCACAATTTTAAAAAACTTATTTTTAATTCATCAAAAAAACTAGTATTCCTACTAGTCGTGATTATGTTTTCGGGAATTCTTAATTCCTTCTTCTTTTTTATTTCTTCTTTTAATACTTGGCTTAATATAATTTTTTCTTTTTTTAACTTCTGAAGGGACTCCGCTTCTCGCAAATTTAGTTTTGAACTTTCGCATTGCTGTTTCTAGATCTCCACCTTGTACTACTACTTTAGTCATATAATCGCCCTCCCTTCCGTTTTTTTCTGAATTTATTATAACATTTTCTTTATTTTATAGCAATAATTATTTTAAAATATTGTAAAAATAAGCGGAAAAAACTTGAACATAAAGATAAAACAAGCTAAAATTATAATAGAAGGTGAATAATTGTGGAAGTTATTTATTCTGATAAAGATAATAAAGATATTGAAAAACTAGTTGAAAGTTCCCGCTTTCAACATTATTTAGAAGAATATGATCGCATCTATAAAGAAAGTAGTAAAAAAAGAAAGACCGTCTATCAAAAACAAGTAAGGGCCAAAAGTCCTTTAGATTATTATAAAATATCTAAATTAATGGTTAAAGTAACGGTTTTAACTTTAGTGGCGAGCTTAGCCGTAAAAGCAGGAGCAAATATTTATTATGATAATACGGCGCAAAAATATGCCCAAAAGATGGTTAACGCGGAAGACTCACACTTAACTTTAGCTTTAGATTCGGGTTTTATCGATATTTATGATCCCGCAATTATTGCCGCAAATATTGTTAATTATAATGGGCCTCGCGATATTGATGCCATTATTTACGCCTATTTTGTAGAAATAAAATACAATGTGGAAGAAATAATGGATCGAGCATTTAACCAAATGCAAAAATTAATTAATGAGAAACAACAAAATAATATCTTTATCGCTGATGATATTTTATCGAGTTGTAATTATCCCGATTTTTCTTCTTATTTAAAAGCCAAAGGATTTAAAGATACTATTGATTATAAACATCGAATGGATCGTCTTTTAACCGCCTATTCGCATGATGATTTAGAAAAAGCGCTGGATATTATTGAAGAAATATCTAGTAATATGAAGCGAGGTTAAAAATGGAATATGTTGTTATTGATAATAAAAAATATGATATTATAAAAGAAATTACGATAGATGCTACTACTTATGTTTATTTACAACAACAAACTAACGATGATGGTTTTCTCATTCAAAAAATAAAAAAAGAGAATAATCAAGATATGTTAGTAAACTTAGACTCTTTAGAAGAATTTCAAATGGCTTTAAAAGAATTTCAAAAAGAAAAAAAATAGAAGTTCTATTTTTTTTACGTAATTTTATCTACCAAAGATAAAACTATTTCGGTATTAGAATCAATTAGGGAATCTTTTTCAATACTTTGACTGGCAACATAACCATAACCATTAAAACTACATTTTAAATTAATTAAATTACAAAATGTTTTTGCTTCACTACTACTCCAATTAGTCATATCAGGCATTTGATAATTTAATGAATTAGTAACTAAGAATAATTTATCATTAGCCATTAAAGTGGCTTTTTTTAAGGGATATTGATTAATAATATAATTACCATCGCCAATAATTACGGGATTTAATTTTAAATTATTAATACTTGCTAAAGCATCATTTACATTCTTACTTAAATAGTTATCTACTTCTATTATTTTAGAATAATCGACATCCGATTTTTTACTTGTTAATTTAGCATAACTAGCAATTTCTTCTATGGCAGTTGTAACTGCTTTAGCCATTGTTTTCGTTGAAGCTACCATTTTTTCATTCGCTACATAAACAATATATTTAGGATTATCTTCTGGAAAAATTCCCGCAAAACTTTTAATATAATCATATTCTCCGGCTAAATAACCTCCTTTAGGAGAAGCTATTTGAGCAGTCCCAGTTTTCGCAATTATAGGGACATTTTCACTTTGATAAGTTTTACCAGTTCCAAATTCTATAACATCGTGCATAAGTTCGCGCATTTTTTGACTAGTAGTAGAACTAAATACTTTTTTTACTTCTTGGCGTTTTCCTTCATATATTACTTCATTTGAACTATCGACGATTTTATCCACTATATATGGTTTAACCACTGTTCCATCATTAGTTAAAAAACTCATCGCTTGTAATATTTGAATAGGAGTAACACTTAAACCTTGACCAAATGAAGCATTCGCTAGTTCAACAGGATATTTAAAGTTTAAATTACCTGTGGCTTCATTAGATAATTCAATTTCCGTTTTTTGACCAAAACCTAAATCATAATAATAATTTTTTAAAGTATCAGTACCTAGACGTTGAGATAAAATTGTTGCCGCCACATTGGAAGAATTAGCAAAACCTTCATCAAATGTAATTGTTCCCCAACCTTCTCTAGTTGCATCACGAATAGTAGTTCCCGCTACTTCAATGGAACCTGATTTATATGTTTCACTACTATTATATTTTCCAGCTTCTATAGCGGAGGCAAAAGAAAAGATTTTCATAACACTACCAGGTTCATATTGATAGCTTACTAAAGGATTCATATAACTTGATAAAGTATTGGTATCATTAGGATTGAAATTAGGATTGGTCGCACTTGCTACTATTGCCCCAGTAGAGGCATCCATTACCGTAAAGATCATCCACGACATTGAAGCTTCATCACTTAAAGACTTTACAGCTTTTTCAACAATAAGTTGAATATTACTATCAATTGTTAAATAAATATCTGCTCCATCTAAAGCTGGCACAATATGTTCCAAAGTATTAGGTATTTGATAATTACCTTTAGTATATTTTTGAAACTCCCGATATCCATCTATTCCTGATAAAGTATCATTAAAATATTTTTCAATTCCTAATTTTCCTTCAATGACACCATCTTCATTTTCTTTAGCATAACCTAAAGTATAAGATAAAAAAGAACCTTTTTCATAATACCTTTGTTGACTAACTAAAAAATCTATCCCTGGTAAATCTAAAGCTTCAATTTTTCTTTTGGTATTTTCCGTTAAATTATTCCCAGCAGAACCAAATTGCACTTGATACTTACCTTCTTGATTTAAATATTTTAAAATTGTTTGTTCTTCAATTCCCAAAATAGGTGCTAGTTTTTGGGCCGTTAATTCTTTATCAACAACATGTTTAGGATTATTAATATCAGTTGTTCTTGAGGAAGATAAATAAGCGATTAAAGTATAAGAATTTACTGTTTGGGCTAATATTTCATTATTAACATCTAAAATACTTCCTCGATGCGATGGTAGCACTTGTTTAACCGTTGTAATTGATAAAGCTTTTTCTTTTAAATTTACCCCATCAACTTTATTACTTAAAACAATATAACTTAATTTAGCGATACAAGCGCAAAATAAAAGAACAACAACAAAAACAATTATTTTAGATGTTTTAACTGTTATTCTTTTACGCATTATAATCGACCTCTATTCTCCTATTGATTTAATATTACTATTATTATAAGACAAACTATATTCTTCGGCAATAGCTTCTATATTATCTAAACTTGTTAATTCATCAATTTGCATATTTAGGGCTTGATTAGTTAATTCTTGAGTATTTATTTTATTTTTAAGTCTTTCTAATTCCGTATTAGATTCACTTAATAAACTAGAAGTAAAAACATTAAAAATAGGTACTATTAAAATCATCATAACTAATAAACAATACATAAATTTTTCCCCTTTTAATAATTTATATTTTTTCGTCTTTTTAGCTTTCATACCTATCTATATCCTTTCTACTATTCTTAATTTAGCACTATGGCTACGACTATTTTCTTTTAATTCTTCATTACTTGGAGTTATTGCCTTTTTATTAACTAGTTTGATAAGAGCTTGATATTCTTGGGGAATATTTGGTAATCCCCTGACTAATTCATCAACTTCACTATATTTTTTAAATATATTTTTAACTATTCTATCTTCCAAAGAATGAAAAGTTATTACTGCTAAACGACCCTGCGGTTTTAATAATTTAATAACTTTAGGAAGAGTTTCTTCTAAAATTTTTAATTCATCATTTACTTCAATTCTTAAGGCTTGGAATATTTTTCTTTCCGGATGCTTTTCATAAAAATAACGACTCCCACAAGCATCTTTAATAACATTAACTAATTCTAAAGTTCGCAAAATGGGTTTTATACTTCTTTTCGCAACAATTTCTTGAGCAATTTTTTTCGCGTTTTTTTCTTCTCCATAAGTATAAAAAATATTGGTTAATTCTTTTAGCGAATAATTATTAACAACGTCTTGGGCTGTTAAAGTAGTTTTACCTAAACGCATATCTAATAAAGCATCTTGCATAAAAGAAAAACCCCGCTCTTTGTTATCTATTTGAGGGGAAGAAACCCCCAAATCAAAAATAATTCCATCGACAAAATCAACATTTTCTTTTTTTAATACTTCCGGAATATAGCGATAATTAGTATTAAATATTTTAAAATTGGACCCGATTTTTTTAAGTTTTTGATTGGAATAAAGAACTGCTGCATCATCAGCATCGAAGGCGAATAAATAACCCCTTTTTATTCTTTTTAAGATTTCTGCTGCATCGCCAGCATAACCCACCGTTCCATCTACATAAATACCGTCTTCTTTAATATTTAATCCGGCGATTAATTCTTTTTGCAAAACACTATAATGCATCTTTTGTCTCCTCAAATAAATGTTCTGCGATGTCTTCCAGCTTTTCACTATTTTCATTAAAGAAATTTAAAAAAGCTGCATTATCCCATATTTCTAAACGGTCATTAACGCCGATTATAACACATTCTTTCGTTAAACCGGCGTAACTAACCAATGGGGAGGTAATATTAATTCGACCATTTTTATCGAATTCACAGGCAGTAGCACCTGAGAAGAAAGAACGACTAAAAGTTCTTGCATCTTTTTTGGTAAAAGGTAGAGTATTTAGTTTATTAACAAGTTTTTCCCAGTTAGTTAAAGAATAAACGTATAAACATTTTTCAATACCCCGGGTAATAATAAATTCTTTACCTAGTTCTTCCCGCAGTTTATTAGGAATAACTAAGCGACATTTATCATCAATATTATGATGATATTCACCCATTAACATACTATCCCCCACTTTCCCCCACAGCTTACCACTGTCTACCACTATATTACCAAAGGGCAAAAAAAAAGTAAATACCAAATTATTTACTTTCACATATTTTACATAAATTGACAATTATTTTTTTAAAACTAAGGTTTTATCCATTAAAACTTTTTCCAATTCATCAAGTAATAAATAAATATTTATAAAGCCCCCTTCTTTAGCTTTCATTCTATCAGCATCTAAATCAGCAATTAAAGTTTTTTTCATTTGAGAATAATTATCCATAAATAATACTAAATAAAAATAATTTTGTAGATGATGTTTAAATATTGTATATTCATCAACATCTTTAACTTTAATTAATATACTAAATAAATTACTATAATTATCAAGCAAATTCATCTTAATAATAAAACGTAAAAAAGCAAAATCTTCATAATCAGTTAATACTTTTACCACCTTATTAAGTAATTGTTGATTTTTTACTTGCACCATTGATACTTCTTGGGCAATTTCTTCTTTATTACTTATAATCGCTTCATCCCATATTTGACACATATTTTCCAATCTAGCATAAGCATTATAAACATCAAATCTCGTTAAATTTAAATAATCTTTATCACGACGAAATACTGGATGAGATAAAAATTTAGCCGCCAAATTTTGATTATAAGTACCACCCTTTTTACTTATAATTTTTAAATAATCTTTCCTACCGGTTATCTTTGGCATTAAAGGATCCATTACTAATTTTAAAATATTAGGATTATCATAGGCCATACCAAGATATTTAATTATTTCTTCATCTGGCATTATGCCATAATTACGTTTAATAAAATTATAACAATCTTTCCGGTAAACATAGATACTTGGTTCCTTTAAAATAAAATTAATGATTTTGGTTCCAAAATGAAAATAAGGAAATAACTCCATAGGAATTTCGCCAATTGACTCAACTTTTCTGATAGTTGAAGGCTCTAAAATAATGTTTTCATTTTTCAAATAATTAAATAATTTATAAATATTCATCGTTAGTCTCCTTTGTAAAAGCTATTCTATCATTCTTGAAGAAAAAATTCAAGAGCCTTTCGTAAGCCAATTAAACCATAGGCAAAAGTTAAAGAGCCTTGTAAATAAGCAATATAAGGACTACATAAAGGACCATCACAAGATAATTCAATAGAGGAACCTTGAGTAAAAGAGGGAGAGGCCATTATTACATCACAGGGATACC
>CANPXQ010000054.1 GCA_947586295.1 uncultured Bacilli bacterium | reverse complement strand
GTTTATTATAATATAAATTATTACAAAACTAACTTCTCTTATTTTTTTATATCGAGAATTTATCTTTTTAATCTACTTTTTAAAAAAAGAGAATATTGCCTAATGTATTTTACTTTCTATTTTCATAAATATTTGATATAATGATTTAGCAAGGTAGGAGGTTAGTATGGATCTATCAAATTGGTGGAGTATTATTACAAAAATAATTGATATATGCTTTGTATGGCTTGCGTTTTATTATATATTAAAAAATGTTAAAAATAATATAAAAATGGTTCTTATTGTCAAGGGAGTATTAGTAATTTTAATAGTTAAAGTATTGAGTGATTTATTAAACCTTTATACTGTTGGAGTTATTTTGGAATATGCAATTCAATGGGGCCCACTTGCTATCATTGTTATATTTCAACCGGAAATTAGAAGTGTATTAGAAAGCTTAGGAAGAACTCAATTATTGGGTCGCCATAAAGTTTTAACTGTTGATGAAAGAGAAAAAGTTGTTTATGAAATAACACGAAGTATTGATTATTTACGCAAAAATAGAATAGGGGCTTTAATTGTTATTGAAAGAGAAATATCATTGGAGGAATATATTAATTCGTCTACAAAAATATATGCGGATATTTCTGATTCTTTGCTTGAAACTATCTTTTTCCCAAATTCCCCACTTCATGATGGAGGAGTAATTATTCAAGGGGATAGGATAACTTGTGCTGGTTCTGTTTTTAAAACGAGTATGAACCCTAATTTGTCTAAAAGACTTGGAACTCGTCATAGAGCGGCCTTAGGAATAGCTGAAGAAAGTGATGCTGTTGCTTTAGTAGTTAGTGAAGAAACTGGTCGCTTAAGTATTGCCCTTGATGGAGAATTACATTATAATTTAGATCCGGATGAATTTAGAATGATGTTAACTGAGGCTTTGCAACCAAAACGCGAAGTATTCTTTGAAGCTGATGAATCAATAGAAGGCGAGGAAGATGAAGATGCGTAAATTTTTTAGAAAAATATATGAATTTATTGATAAAAAAATCGTAGTACCTATTAGTAGGATATTATATTTTTTATCTAAAAAAATAAAGAAGAATCAAGGTAAATTAGATAAGATATTAAATCAACCCCATTTTTTGATTTATTTATCTTTAGTAATTGCGATTGTAATGTTTTTATTAATAGATTCTAAAGTTATTACATTAGTAGAAACCGAAGCAGAAGTTATTACTAATGTTCCTGTTAAATTAAAATATAATGCGGAAGCTTATGTTATAGAAGGGGTACCGGAAACTGTTGATATTACAATTTCGGGTCGAAAAAGTGATATATACCTAGCTAAACAATTAGGAGAATATGAAGTAATATTAGATTTATCGGATTATACGGCTAGTAATAATACTCATAAAGTTTATTTTACATATTCAAAATCAATTAATAGTTTAACTTATAAATTAGATCCATCTTATGTTCAAGTATCTATTAAAAATAAAGAAAGTAGTGTCTTTGCTTTAAGTTATGATCTTCTTAATATTGATGAATTAAATAGTAAATTAAGTGTTAAGAGTGTTAATTTAAGTAAAAATGAAGTAGTTGTTAAAGGTAGTGAAGAAGCTTTAGAAAAAATTGCTTCGGTAAAGGCTTTAATTGATTTAAAAGAACAAAATTTTAAAGAAGCCGGTACTTATGATATAGATAATGTTAAATTAGTGGCTTATGATTCTAATGGAACAAAATTAAATAATGTTGAAATAGTTCCGGAAGTTACTAGTGCTACTTTAGTTATTGATAGTTATTCTAAAACGGTTAATTTAAAAGTTCAAACTACTGGTTCTTTAGTAGCTGGTAAAGCAATTGCTTCATTATTAATAGATGGAGTTGATAAAAAATCAATAACTATATATGGAGAAAAAGATGTTATCGATAATATCGAAAGTGTTCCAGTAGCTATTAATATTGGCGGAGAAGGTAAAGAAAACACGCGAAGTTATGATGTATCATTAACTAAGCCAAATGGAGTTAGAGAAATGAGTAGCCGTAGCGTTAAAATAACTGTTACTTTTGGAGAAGCTCAACAAAAAACGGTCGATTTAGATTTAACAAAAGCTCGGCCTGAAAATCTAGCTGACGGTTTAGTTGCAACGCAAACTTCTGGTCAAGCTATCAGTGTTCAAGTAATAGGTGTTGCAAGTGTTATTGAAAATATCACAAGTGAATCAATTATTCCGATTGTTGATTTAAGTGGTTTAGGTGTTGGGGAACACGAAGTTGATGTTAAAATTGAAAATGATAATCCAATGCTTAACTTTGTTGTATCTAGTAAATTAAAAATAAAAATAACTAATAACTAAAAAAACATCGCGAAGATGTTTTTTTTAGTTTTTTCTATGGTCTAAATCCATTAAAAGAATTCCGATATTAATTATTCCACAGATACCTACAATTGAATAAATAATTCTTTCTAAAACTTCCATATTACCAAATATTGTTTCAACTAAGTTAAAATCTAATAATCCAATTAATCCCCAGTTTATGGCTCCAATAATGGTAAATATTAAAGCAATTTTTTGTACTGTTACCATAATCCATCCTTCCTTATTTCTATTATGGCTTTAAAAAAAATAATTATTCATGTATATTTTATCTTATTAAAAATATATTTTATTAAGGAGAAAGAGGGGTTTTAGTGAAAAAATTATTAGTATTAGGATTGATAAGTTTATTTTTGGTATCGGGATGTGGTAAATATAAAGTTGATGATGCCATAAAGGATTTTACAAATAAGGTAGAAAATAGTAAGTCTTATAAGTTGCTAGGAACAATGGAAATTAATAGTGGGGAAGAAACATTTACCTATAGTTTAGAATCATACTTTTTAAAAGATAGTTATTATAAAGTAGTTTTGGTTAATCAAACTAATAACCACGAACAAATAATATTAAAAAATGATGAAGGCTTATATGTTGTAACACCTTCCTTAAATAAAAGTTTCAAATTTGATAGTATTTGGCCTGAAAATTCATCGCAAGCATATCTATTAACTTCATTATTAAATGATATTAAAAATGATAATAAAGTCCAAATGGAAGAAAAAGATAATAATATTATTTTAAAAAGTACTGTTAATTATCCTAATAATGAGGAATTAAGTTACCAAAAATTATACTTTGATAAAAATATGAATATAAATAAGGTAGAAGTATTTGATGAAAATGATAATGTTAAAATAAAAGTTAATTTTAATGAGGTTAACTTAAAAGCAAAGTTAGATAAAGATGATTTTGTTCTTGAGGATTTAATAGATGAAGATTATGATGAAAATAATAATTGTCTAAATGCGGAAAATTGTAAAAATAAATGTAATGGTGAAGAATGTGAAACAAGTAAAGTATTAGACGATATTATTTATCCTCTTTATATACCCGCCAATACGTATTTAAGTGATTCAGAAACAATTAGTGGAGAAGATTCTAATCGTATTATTTTAACTTTTAGTGGGGATAGAAATTTTGTAATAGTTGAGGAAGTATCTAAAGTTAATAATGAATTTGAAGTTATTCCAGTTTATGGGGACCCCCTTATGTTAAATGAAGCCATTGGCGCTTTAAGTAGTAATTCATTAAGTTGGGATGCCAATAACGTAAATTATTATTTAGTTAGTAGTGATTTAACAACTAGTGAAATGATTAGTGTTGCTAGTAGTTTAGGAAATTCTACATTAGTTTCATCATTAAAATAGACATTACGTCTATTTTTTGATATAATTTTCTTGGTGAGGTTATGAAAAAAAGAAATACAGTTAATGTAATGAATGAGGATGAAAAGGAAATATTTCGTTTTATTGTGATAATTATTGTTATATTATTAGTGGTTGGCATTGTATATTTAGTAAGTTATTTAAAAAGCAAAAAGAATGAATATCATTATAATGAAGTAACACCTGGTGAAGTAAATACGGAAATAGTTACGGTAGGAACTATGCTTAATAAAGATGAAGACGAATATTATGTAGTTTTATATAAAGATGATGATACCAAAGCTATTTATTATAATAATATTGTAAATGACTATGTAAATAAAGAAAATACTTTAAATGTCTACTATTGTAATTTAAATAATAAATTAAACGAAGATTATTTAGCAGTTGATGGAAAAACCAATCCTAAAGCCAAAGATATTAGTGATTTAAAATTAGGAGATTTTACTTTAATTAAAGTAAAGAAAGGAAAAATTGCTAAATATATAGAAGATACTACGGAATTTGAAAAAGAATTGACGGTAGATGAAAAAAATTAAGCAGTAAATCTGCTTTTTTAATTACAATATTTCTTTTATTTTTATAATATAAGTGTTAAAATTAAGATGAAAATAAAAATAGAAAGGATTAATCATAAAGACAATAATTGATTATACGTGATTGCTATGAATAATAAAAATAATAAAGGTTTTAATTTATTAGCGGTAATTTTAATTATGATAACTACATCAATTATATCAGCTATTACGGTAGGAATAATTATAACTAATAGTTCTAATAATAAAGAAGGATTAACGTATGGTAAATTAATAAAAGATGATAGTTTACAAGAATTTCTAAGAGTGTATGAAACAGTTACTAATGAATATTATGATGATATAGATAAAGAAAAAATGTTAGAAAGCGCTATGAATGCAATGCTTAATTATTTAGATGATAACTATACTACATATATGTCTAAAGAAGAAAGAGAAGCCCTAGCGGAACGTTTGGAAGGTGTTTATCGAGGAATTGGAATAACTATTCAAAACCAAACAATTATTGAACTTAATCCCGAAGGACCAGCATATAATAGTGGTTTAATGGTAGGAGATATAATTATTGGTGTGGATAATGAAACATTTGAAGTTAATGAAGAAACTAGTAGTGTAGTAAGTGATTTAATAGTTAAAGCTATAAAAAATACGGATAAAGATAAAGTTACAATAAAAGTAAAAAGAAATGAAGATATTTTAAATTATGAAATTAAGATTGAAAATATTGTTATAAATAATGTAACTTCTTCTTTAATTGAGGATACCAAGATAGGTTATATAGGAATTTCGATATTTTCTAATAATATTGGAGAGCAATTTAATGATGCTTTAAATAGTTTAAAAGATTTAGGTATGGAACAATTAATTATAGATGTAAGAAATAATACCGGGGGGTATTTAGACGGGGCTAAAGATATTGCAAGTGCTATATTGCCTAAAGGAAAATTAATTTTTTCATTAAAGAATAAAGATACTAAAGAAGATTATGTTGATGAAACTACCGAAGCCTTAGATATTCCGGTTGTAGTATTAATAAATGGTGCAAGCGCATCTTCTAGTGAAATTTTAGTAGCAGCATTAAAAGATAGTTATAATGCTACAGTAATTGGAACTACAAGTTATGGTAAAGGAAAAGTTCAACAAACCTATACTTTAGAAGATGGAAGTATGGCTAAATATACAACGGCTTTATGGTTAAGACCAAATGGCGATTGTATAGATGGTAAAGGAATAATACCTGATATTGAAGTTCCGCTTGAAACGCAAATAGATTCTAATGGCGAAGAGATAAATGTTGATAATTCATTGCCTAAAGCAATTGAGTATATTCAAGGACAAAATTGATTTTTGTTCTTTTTTTAGATATAATTTTGGTAGTGGTATAGATGGAAACAAAGAGCAAATATAAAATTCATTGTTATAAGCATAATGGAAAAATAATTCGGGCTAGCGAAAACACAATTGTTTTAGACGTTACCGATGATTATATAGTTTGTGCTAACAATATGGTTGAAATAAAAGAGAGCGATGGAAGAGATTATACAACTAAAGAATTAGCAATATTATTCTTTTATAAAAACCATTGGTTTAATGTAATAGCCCAATTAAAATCTTTTGGTTTATTTTATTATTGCAATTTAGCGAGTCCTTATATAATTGATGGCGATGTTATAAAATATATTGATTATGATTTGGATTTAAGAGTTTATCCTGATGGTGGATATCGCGTATTAGATCGTAAAGAATATGAATATCATAAAAAAATTATGAATTATCCCCAAGAGATAGATTTTATATTAAAAAAAGAATTGGACTATTTAATTTATATGAAAAAAAATAATCTTGGTCATTTTAATAAAAAATTAGTTGAATACTATTATAATAAGTATCAAGAAATTCAAAAAGAGTTGTAAAATAAAGGTTATTTTTCCCTAAAATGTGCATATAATATAAGGAAAAAGCAAAAAATGTCAAAAAAATGTCAAAATTTTTAATTTTTTTGTTGACAAGTCATTTTTTGTTTGATATATTAATAACGCACAAGCAAAAAAGGCTGTGTAGAATGATCTTTGAAAACTAAGTAAAATGTCAATTTGAGTAGCTTAGGAAAAACTTAAAAATAAGATTTAAATATAAAATCTTTTTTATTGAGAGTTTGATCCTGGCTCAGGATGAACGCTGGCGGCATGCCTAAGACATGCAAGT
>CANPXQ010000053.1 GCA_947586295.1 uncultured Bacilli bacterium | reverse complement strand
AAAAGTGAGTGATAAAAATGAGTAATAATAGTGAAAAACAGGGGTTGCATAAAAGTGTAATCAATTGGTATCCAGGTCATATGGCCAAAACTAAAAGACAAATTCAAGATAGTATTAATTTAATTGATGTAGTCTATGAAATAATTGATGCTCGGATTCCTTTATCATCTAAAATTAAAGATATAGATAATATTATTAAAAATAAACCTAGAATTTTGATTATGACTAAAAAAGATTTAAGTGATCCTGTTATTACAGATAAATGGGTTAAATATTATGAAAAGAAAAATATACCAGTACTATTAGTAGATTTAACAAATAATATAGATTATAAAAAAATAGTAGATTTAACCGCAAAATTAACTGTTAATTTACAAAATAAAAGAATTGAAAAAGGCCTTAAAGAAAAAGAAATAAAAGTATTGGTAGTAGGTATTCCAAATGTAGGAAAAAGTACGCTTATTAATAAATTAGCGGGCAAAAAAGTAACAAGTGTAGGTAATAAACCAGGAATAACAAAACAAATTAATTGGTTAAAAACCCCATATAATATTTTACTAATGGACACTCCAGGTATTTTATGGCCAAAATTAGATAATGAACTAGAAGCTTTAAATTTAGCATCTACTGCCGCTATAAAAAGTGAAGTTTTAAATATAGAAGATATTGCTTATTATATAATTACTATTTATCAAAAATATTATCCTTTAATATTAAAGGATATCTATCAAGTAGATTCTAATTTAGATCCAATAACTATATTAGTAACAATAGGAAAAAAAGGGACATCTTCTAATAACAATGATATATTACTAGAAAAAGGAGCTGAAAAGATATATAATGATTTAGTTAGTGGAAAAATTAAAGGAGTAACATTAGATCAAGATGAATATGCTAAAATATGAAGAAGAATTATATCAAAAAGGTTATACTTTAATAGCGGGTGTTGATGAAGCAGGTAGAGGACCGTTAGTAGGACCTGTTGTTGCTGCTGCTGTTATTTTGCCTGTAAATTATAAATTAGAAGGCTTAACTGATTCAAAAAAACTATCTGAGAAAAAAAGAAATTATTATTATAATATTTTAATAAAAGAAGCTATAAGTTATGGAATTGGTATAGTAGAAGCCCAAATAATTGATGAAATAAATATCTTAGAAGCATCACGTCAAGCAATGTATACTGCAATTAAGAATTTAAAAGTAAAACCGGAATATATATTAACTGATGCAATGAAGTTACCGCTTTGGGATAATGTTACGGATATAATTCATGGCGATGCTTTGAGTTTATCAATTGCGGCTGCTAGTGTTATTGCCAAAGTTACGCGAGATTCTATTATGTATGAATTAGATAAAAAATATCCTGAATATGGCTTTAAAGATCATAAAGGATATCCTACGAAAAAACATCTTGAAAATATGAAAAAATATGGTATATTAGATAATTACAGGTTTAGTTATAAGCCAGTTAAAGAAATAGAAAGTAGGCAGAATAATGTTTGCGAATAAAAAAATTCCCGCTAAATTACAAGCATATGATAGTAACTTAGAAGAATTAAAAAACCTAGAAGCAAGCGGAAATGTAACCCTATCAAAAATAGAAGAAAAATATCAAAGTAGTATCAAAGAACTTGATGAAGATATTAGCGTTGTAACAAAAAAATTACAAAGTTTAGAAGAATTTAAAAAATATAATATTTTATATTTTTATAGTTATATGGCTTTAATGGTAATATTAAATATTATTTATTTTCCTATTAGTTTAGTAAGTTTTATAACCTATAATATTATATTAACCATATCTTACTCTTTATTATTATTTACAATTTCAAATACTTTTAGAAGAAAAGTTATAACTATTTTTAAAAAAGAAAATAAAAAAAATTTAGAAAATGAAAAAGGAAATTTATTATTATTTAAAAATGCTTATGAAAAACATTTAGAAAAAATAAATAAAAGAAAAAATAAACAAGAAACTTTAGAGCAAAATACCGATAGTGAAGTTTTAAAAATAAAAAAAGAAGCCGAAGAAGTTATTGAGAAGTACTATTTAAGTGATAAAATTAAGACTGTTTTAAATATGGAAAATCAATATTTAGTTGATAAAGATTATTTAGAAGAATTAGAAATAATTATATTAAATCTTAAGGAATTACTTCAAAGAATAAATAAAATAAATAGTGAAAAACAAAAGAGTTTATTAGTTGAGATAAAAGAAGAATGTTTAGATGCCTTATGTTTATATGATATATTGGATGAACAATATGATAATAATATAATATTAAAATTATGGAGGGAATAAATGACTAAAATTAAAAATAGTAAAATGCTTAAAAATTTTATAGTAATATTTAGTTATGCATTATTAACGGAAATTATTTTTCGTATTGCTAGTAATATTAAATTATGGGATACTTCTATAATTCGTGTTATGATTGGTTATGCTATTATTGCCACTGTTGTTAGTTTTATTTTATCTTGGTTTAATAGTACTTTAAATAAAATAGGAGTAATCTTTTTTAGTTTTTTAATATCTTTATATTCTTTTTTACAAATGGGGTTTAATAACTTTATTGGGGTATATATATCTATAAATACTTCTAGTCAATTAGGTGCTGTAGTAGATTATATAAGAGAGTTTTTAGCATCATTTTTATGGCAATATTATTTAGTATTTATTCCTTTTTTAGCTTTAATAACTATTTATATAATTTTAAAATTAAGAAAAAAGGAAGAAAAAGAAAAGAAATTTTTATTAAAAAGATCACATTATGAATATCCTATTAGAATTGTAAGTACTTTAATTGTTCTTTTAGTTTTAAGTTTATCTTATTATGGAACTTTAAAAGTAAAATTTATGCAAAATGAATATCAAACTGTATCTAACTTAGAATTATTTAAAAATCCTAATATACCGAGTATAGCAGTTAATGAATTTGGAATTTTAACTTATGGATTATTAGATATAAAAACTGCTTTAATTGAACCAGAAGAAAATATTAATTTTGTTATCAAAGAAAATAGCAATGATTCTAATAGAATAATTGATGATACTTTATGGCAAAAGGTAATTGATAATGAAAAAAATAGTGTAATGAAGAATATTAGTAATTATTTAATTAGTCAAGATATTCCTAATTATAATGAATATACAGGCTTATTTGAAGGTAAAAATTTAATAGTAATAATGATGGAAAGTGTTAATGAAATATTTATTAACAAAGAATTTTATCCTAATTTTTATAAAATGTATACGGAAGGATGGGCTTTTAAAAATAATTATTCCCCACGAAATTCTTGTTCAACTGGAAATAATGAATTTAGTGCGATGACGGGATTATATTCTATTTATAATAATTGTACCGCTAATAAATTTAAAAATAATACTTATAGTACGTCAATATTTAATTTATTTAATAATAAAGATTATAATACTTTAAGTATGCACGATTATACAGAAGCTTATTATTATAGAAGAACTATTCATAAGAATTTAGGAAGTCAAAAATATTATGGGGTAGAAGATTTAGGAATTGAATATTTTAATGAATATCGAAATTGGGCTAGTGATGAAGATTTTATGGAAGTTGCTATGGATATAACCCTAGAACAAAATGATAAACCATTTATGTTATGGTTAACTAGTGTATCTTCTCATCAACCATATGTTGTACCTTCAGTAGAAGGAGATAAATATACTTATTTATTTGATGATTTAGATTATCCAATGGATTTAAAAAGATATATGTCTAAGCTTAAAACTTTAGATAATGCTTTAGGAATATTATTACAACGGTTAGAAGAAAAAGATATGTTAGATGATACAGTTATTGCTTTATTTGGAGATCATTATCCATATGGTTTAAAAAATAATACATTAAATTATGTTTTAGATTATGATTTAAGTGATTATGAGGTTGAAAGAACACCATTTATCATATATAATAGTGAGTTAGAGGCTAAAGAATTTAATCAATATACATCATTTATTAATTTAACTCCAACTATAGCTAATCTATTTAATTTAGATTATGATCCAAGGTTATATATGGGCTTTGACATATTGAGTCCGGAATATGATTCCCGGGTTACTTATGCCGATGGTTCGTGGAAAAATGATCTAGCTTATTATAATGCAGCTAATGGTCAAATTAAATATTATACTGATAAAGAATATAGTGTAGATGAAGTTAAAGAAATTAATCAAATAATTAATTTAAAATCTCAAATGAGTACTTTAATTATTCAAAATAATTATTTTAATTATTTAGAAGAAGCTCTAAAGCAAGCTCAAGAAGAAATAGCTGAAGAAAATGAACAAATATTGGCAGATGCCGAATAGGAGGAAAAATGAAAGAACTTGTGATTGTGGAATCACCAGCTAAGTGTAAAACAATTGAGAAGTATTTAGGAAGTAAGTATAATGTTATATCTAGTAAAGGACATATAAGAGATTTATCAAAATCAGGAAAATTTTCTTTAGGGGTTGATATTGAAAATGATTTTAAACCCAAATATACCATTATTAAAGAAAAGAAAAAAGATGTTCTTTATTTAAAGAAAATGATTGATAATGCAAATATGATTTATTTAGCAACTGATCCTGACCGAGAAGGAGAAACTATTTCGTGGCATATTTATGATGAGGCTCAAATTCCGGATAATAAATATAAAAGAGTCGTATTTAATGAAATAACGAAAGATGTTGTTTTAAAAGCAATGGAAAATCCACGAAAAATTGATATGGATTTAGTTAAAAGTGGCGAAACTAGAAGAATTTTAGATCGGATTATTGGTTTTCGCTTAAGTCGGTTAATGCAAAGTAAGACGGCAGGTAAAAGTGCAGGTAGAGTACAAAGTGTTGCTTTGAAGTTAATAGTTGATCGTGAAAGAGAAATAAAAGCTTTTGTCCCTAAAGAATATTGGACAATTGAGGCAGATTTTAATACATTTAAAGCTACTTTAGAAAAATACCAAGATAAAGAAATTGAAATTCCTGATGAAGTTAGTGCTAATAAAATATTAGATAATTTAAGTAAATCTTTTAAAATAGCCCAAGTAATAGAAAAAGAAAAAAATAAAAGTAGTAAAGAAGTATTTCGGACGAGTACTTTACAACAAGTAGCTTCATCTAAACTTAATTTTTCTGCTTCTAAAACAATGAAAATAGCCCAAAAACTTTATGAAGGTATTGATATAGGTAGTGAAACAGTTGGGTTAATTACCTATATGCGTACTGATAGTGTAAGATTATCTGATGAATTTGTCAAAAGTACTTTTGGTTATATTAAAGGTAAATATGGAGAAGAATATATTGGGTATGTAAAAAAAGGTAAAAAAAGTGAAAATGTTCAAGATGCTCATGAAGGGATAAGACCTACAAGTATTAATAGAACACCTGATGAAATGAAAGAATATTTATCTATAGATGAATATAAATTATATAAACTTATTTATATTCGGGCTTTAGCATCTTTAATGCACGATGCTAAAACTTTGGCTACAACAATAATATTAGATAATAATGATTATTCTTTTAAAGCAACTGGAAGTGTTTTAACTTTTGATGGATATTTAAAAGTATATAGTGAATATGAAGATAATGAAGATGTTATTTTACCAGATTTAAAAAATTATAAATCGGATGTTTTAACTGCTGATGATATAACGAAAACTCAACATTTTACGAAACCAGCGGCGCGTTATACCGAAAGTAGTTTAATTAAAGAATTAGAAAACTTAGGTATTGGTCGCCCAAGTACATATGCAACAATTATCCAAACTATTAAAGATCGGGAATATGTAACTATAAATGATAAAAAATTTGAACCAACAGCTATAGGATATGAAACAACAGATAAATTACAAGAATTTTTCTCTAATATAGTTAATGTAAAATATACTGCGCAAATGGAAAAAGATTTAGATGATATAGCTGAAGCTAAAAAAGATAATATTAAAGTTTTAAGAGAATTTTATAATGATTTTGAACCTTTAGTTAATAAAGCTTTTCACGAAATGGAAAAGACATCACCAGAACCTACTGGAGAAGTGTGTCCTCAGTGTGGTGGTAATTTAGTATTTCGCAAAAGTAAATATGGAGAATTTATTGCTTGTAGTAATTATCCTAATTGCAAATATGTTAAAAAAGAAGCTAAAGCAGTGGTAGAAATTTGTGATTGTCCAAAATGTGATGGAAAGATAATTGAAAGAAAATCAAAAAAAGGTAAAGTATTTTATGGTTGTAATAAATATCCTAAATGTAATTATGCTTTATGGTATAAACCAACTGGTGATATATGTCCTAAGTGTGGAGAATTGTTAGTTTTAAAAAATAAAAAAATAATTTGTTTAAAATGTGATGAAGATAATTAATTTATCTTCTTTTTTATTCTTTATTGTAAACATTTGTAAAGTTTTTTTAAACTAAAAACAAGTCGTTGATATATATATATATATAGTACAATAAGACTAGAAAGGGTATTTAT